>JAGNTT010000008.1:0-4129 GCA_017987425.1 Candidatus Omnitrophota bacterium | reverse complement strand
ACATGGGTATTCTCAAAGAAGTCAATTACAAGACGATCAACCAGTTATTCCTGATGATCCAACCCGCTCATCTGCAGAAGATCGAGGGGAAGAAATTAAACGCATTCGAACGGGATACCAAACGCGCAAGTCTTATTAGACATAAGCTAGGAGGGTAATATGTTTAACCGATTTACTGAGAGAGCCCGCAAAGTCATCGTATACGCTAAAGAGGAGGCTCGCCGTTTCAATCATGATTATATCGGCACCGAGCATCTTCTTTTGGGTTTGATCCGCGAAGGCGAAGGTGTCGCAGCTGCGGTCTTACAAAAATTAGGATTGGACCTGGAGACCATCCGACTAGAAGTTGAAAAACTCGTCCAGCCTGGGCCCCAGACGCAGGTTTTGGGAGACATTCCCTTTACCCCGCGATCCAAAAAAGCGCTCGAACTTTCCGCAGAGGAAGCCCGCGCGCTCGGACATAATTACATCGGGACGGAACATCTTTTGCTTGGGTTAGTCAAGGAAGGCGAAGGCATGGCCTATCGCGTTCTTTTGAACCTTGGCCTCGATCTTGGAAAATTACGCAACGAGGTCATGGAGCTACTGGGTTCAGGCATTCCGGGCTACGGCGCCCAGGAACCCGTCAAGACGGGCAAGACACCGGCGATTGATGCCTACGGCCGCAATCTGAACAAGCATGCCAAGGACGGAAAGCTTGATCCGGTCATCGGACGCAAAAATGAGATTGAACGCGTCATTCAGATCCTTTCCCGCCGTACGAAAAACAATCCTGTTCTGTTAGGGGAAGCCGGTATCGGTAAGACCGCCATCGTCGAGGGATTGGCTCAGCTCATCGTCAACGGCGACGTGCCGGAAATCCTGCGTGATAAAACGATCGTGGTGCTCGATTTGGCCATGATGATCGCGGGAACCAAATACCGCGGCCAGTTCGAAGAGCGCATCAAGGCTGTGATGGATGAACTCAAGCGTTCGGGCAAAATCATTCTTTTTATCGACGAGCTTCATACGCTCGTCGGGGCCGGTGCCGCCGAAGGGGCCATCGATGCCGCGAATATTCTGAAACCCGCACTTGCCCGCGGTGAAATCCAGTGTATCGGGGCGACGACGCTCGATGAATACCGCAAGTACATCGAAAAAGATGCCGCGCTTGAACGCCGCTTTCAGACCATCATGGTCGATCCGCCGTCGGTGGAGGAAACCATCCAGATCCTAAAAGGTCTGCGCGATAAGTACGAAGCGCACCACCGCGTCAAGTTTTCCGATGAAGCTCTCGAAGCATCAGCCAAGCTGTCCGACCGTTACATCTCCGGACGTTTCCTTCCGGACAAGGCCGTCGACATTCTTGATGAGGCCGGCGCCAGCGCCCGTTTGAAGGCGATGGTTGTTCCCGACGGCATCAAGGAGCTCGAAGAAAAGATCGATCAATTGAAGAAAGAAAAAGAAGCGTTCATCAAAAGCCAGGACTTCGAACGCGCCGCCAAGATGCGCGACCAGGAACGCGAAGTCCGCGATCATCTGGACAAGATGCGCAGCGAATGGACACAGAAGAGAGACAATGTCACTCTTACTATCGGAGAAGATGATATTGCCAGAGTCATTGCTCAGTGGACCAAGATC
Organism: Candidatus Omnitrophota bacterium; assembly: GCA_017987425.1. Lineage (GTDB taxonomy): Bacteria > Omnitrophota > Gorgyraeia > Zapsychrales > Fredricksoniimonadaceae > JAGNTT01. The sequence continues at coordinate 2,509 of JAGNTT010000008.1, read as the reverse complement.
CCGCTTGTCCGTCTCGAGGAAAAAGAGACTGTTCGTCTGCTTAAGATGGAAGAACAGATGCATTCGACCGTCATCGGGCAGGAAGAGGCGATCAGCGCGATCGCCCGCGCGGTACGCCGTTCACGCGCCGGCATCAAGAATCCGCGCCGTCCCATCGGTTCATTTATTTTTCTCGGGCCCACCGGTGTCGGTAAAACTCTTCTGGCGCGCATGCTGGCATCGTTCATGTTCGGCGATGAGAACGCGCTCATCCAGATCGACATGTCGGAATACATGGATAAATACAATGTTTCCCGCCTGATCGGCGCCCCGCCGGGTTATGTCGGTTATGAAGAAGGGGGACAGCTGACTGAAAAAGTCCGCCGCCGTCCGTATTCTGTCATTCTTCTCGACGAGATCGAAAAAGCGCACCCTGATGTATTCAATCTGCTGCTTCAGGTTTTTGAAGACGGCCGTTTGACCGACAGTTTGGGACGTATCGTGGATTTTCGCAACACGATCATTCTTATGACATCCAACGTCGGGGCCGAAGCCCTGCGTAAACAAGGCGCCATGGGATTCGTCGCCAATACCGAGAGCGACAATTACAATCAGCTGCGTGAACGCCTTTTGAATGAAGTGAAAAAGGTTTTCAAACCGGAGTTTTTAAACCGCATTGATGAAATCATTGTCTTTAAATCGCTGACCAAGGAAGATCTTACCAAGATCGTCCAGCTTGAAGTCAAGCAGGTGGCCAGCCGACTTAAAGACAAGGGTATTGAGATCACTCTGTCGCAGGACGCACTTGATTTTCTCATCGAAAAAGGGTTCGATCCGGTTTACGGGGCGCGTCCATTGAAGAGGACCATCCAGCGTTATCTGGAAGATCAGCTTTCGGAAAACATTATTTCCGGACGTCTTAAAGACGGGACGAAGATCAACGTCATAAGAGAAGCTGAACAATTGGTTTTTACCTAAGGTTCCGTGAAAAGATGTCTGCCCTTCTTGATTGTGTTTTTGGGAATGGCGACGACGTGCTACGCCGCCGGTACGGAAGGAATTTATCCTTTTAAAGGGCATCTTGATACGGTCAAGGGTACATTTGAACTTTCCCTGCAGGCACAGCAGGGAGAGTTCAATTTAAAGGTGGACCGCCGGGAGGATTCTTCATTCGCGGCGGTTCTGGATGTGACCAATATTCATACACCGATCTTTGATATGACGACACAGCTTCAGGGTGTTGTTCATTTAAATAAGTTTGATGACCGGCCGGAGAAAATGTCCGGACGTTTCTGGAGTGAGGATACGATCATCGACGGAAGACCGCATCCGGAACTCTCGGGAGGTTTTGAAATCGAACGAGGCCTGGTCCGCATCGCGGATATGATTTGGGGCGATTTTACGGCTTCGGGAACATTCGGCTTGAATTCTCCTTATTCCGTCGATACGCGTCTTGCCTTTGAAAGCATCGATATAGGTTATGCCCTGGACTGGCTAGCCGGAGAGAAGAAGAAATTTACCGGCAGCGGTGAGGTGTCCGGTGAGATCGGTGTCTCCGGCGTTCCCGGAAAATTATCGGTACGTGCGAATATCCTTTCCGAGAACGGTCAAATTCAGCAGCTGCCGTATGATTTGTTATCCTTGCGTTTGCAGGGGATTTACCCTTTGGTCGACCTGATGAATTCGACGGTCACGAAGACCAACGGTTTCAGTTTTGATCTTGGCGGTACGGTTGATTTGAGCGACAAAGCGAATATGGCCGCGCAGATCAAGGCCATCAAGAAAATCCCTTTGATCAAAGATAATGTTCTGCAGTCCGAATGGGTTTTGAAAAGAGCGGGCGAGAAAGACGGAAAAACTGAGACTTCTTTTTTTCTGAAAAAAGATAAGCAGCAGGGTGGGATCCAAGAAGATTCCAGCCTTTTGGGTGTGCAAAAGAAAATAGGGTTTTGATTTTATGTCGATTGTATCACTGACCCGGCCGTGGATGTTCCGATGGATTGCTTACATCGGACAGCTCGCGATCCTTTGCGGGCAATCCATTTATTGGGCCTTTATGCCGCCGTTTAAACCTTACCGTTTTTTGGTACAGGCTAAACGCATCGGGCCGGGAAGCTTTCTTATTTCTTCGATGGTGGCGTTCTTTGTGGGGATGATCATAACTCTCCAGATGGCCTACCTGATGGTGCAGCTTTCCGCCGAGATTTATATTCCCAATGTTATCGCGCTGTCCCTCACACGCGAACTTGCGCCCGTACTCACGGCCTTGATCGTTGCCGGCCGTGTCGGCGCCGGTATCACCGCTGAAATCGGTTCGATGGTTGTCACTGAACAGGTAGAAGCTCTCAAGGCTTTTGCCGTCAATCCTGTCAAATATCTCGTCGTGCCGCGTTTTCTGGCGCTTGTCATTATGCTGCCCGTTCTGACCGTCTTTGCCGATATTATCGGAATATACGGCGGCTACATTATCTGTGTGCACAAACTGAACATCAACAGCGTTTTGTACTGGGAAATGGTCTGCGACGCGCTG
>JAGNTT010000007.1 GCA_017987425.1 Candidatus Omnitrophota bacterium | reverse complement strand
TGCCAACACCACATCAGCGATGGAAACGCCAGGTTTCTGGATCAGCCGCCATCCGTCGCCCGATGAGGTCATCATGACCGCCGAGGCAGTTGCGGAATTCAATAAAAGCGTCCGTACGAAAGTAAAACAGGTCAAGGATTTCACTCAGCTGCCGGAAACTTTTTCCGGTGAGGAATTGCTTGAGAATTTACGGACCGGTTTTGACGAGATCAAAGCCAAAGGATATTTTGTTGAGAGCGGGGAACCCGCCTCTGAAATGTTTTTCCAGGACCGCGCCAGCGATATGAATATGACATCGGTTCCGTCAGTGATTGAACCGCAATTCGGATTCGTGCTGCGTTATACGGCCCAGCGTTTTCTGCCCACTAGGGAAGGACTCTATGAACAGCCGGGAGACTTTGATTTTGATTATCTTCAGAACAGTTCCCTCGAAATTGCCACACCGGTTATAATCCTGCACAAAAGTTTCGACAGCCAATGGTTCTATACCTTTGGTCCTGTGAGCGATGGATGGGTGAAGGCCGACGACATTGCTTTATGCGCACTAAAAGATATTGAAGAGTTTTTATCGGCGGAAAAATGGGTTGTGGCGGTCAACCCGAAAGTCGACCTTTTCAGCGACGCCAAGCTCAGTTTGTTTGAACAGCATGTTCAGATGGGCGCGCGCTTTCCGAAAGAGAAGAAGCAGGAGACCGCGGGTGTCACGGCAGTCCGGGTTCCTACTCGCCGCAGCGACGGACGATTTGCCTTCGGGACGGCTTATATCGACAAAAGCGATATCAGCGACGGATTTTTACCGTACACGGCCCGCACAATTTATAAGCAGGCGTTCAAACTGCTCAATGAGCCTTACGGCTGGGGCGGCATGTACGGTGAACAGGATTGTTCGCGTTTTCTGCAGGAAATTTTTTCGACCGTCGGCATCGATCTGCCGAGAGACTCCAAAGACCAGTCCAAAGTCGGCACCGAGATTACGGTTTTCGATAATCTGCCCGGCCCACAGAAGCCGAGAGCGGAATTCTTTCCTAAAGCGGTTCCCGGTGTTTCAATCCTGACGATGAAGGGGCACATCATGCTGTATCTTGGTATGATCGATAACAGGCCTTATGCCATCCATGCGGTGTGGGCATATCGTGAATCCGCCGGCGATGAAGATCGCGTGCGCGTCATCAACCGTGTGGCTGTCAGTGATCTTGAGCTGGGAGAAGGTTCCAAAAAAGGATCGCTGATGAAACGCCTGACGGGAATCAGGATTTTTTCCAAATGATCATTAAGGACTGTTCAGTCTCGATTTTGCGCGCGGAGTTGATCCAGCCTTTTCGCACGGCGCTCGGAACTCATGACTCGCTTGAGAATGTTCTTTTTTCGCTGACGCTTGCCGATGGTTCCAAAGGTTACGGCGAAGCGGCGGTTGCGACGCACATTACCGGCGAGACCGTCGATGAAACACGCCGCAATCTCGAACAAGTCGGGCCCGCGCTCATCGGCCGCGACGCGGACGATTATCTGAATCTCTCCGGCGAACTGCATGAACGTCTATCAAAGAACACATGCGCGCTGGCTGCCATTGAAACGGCGCTTGTGGATGCCCTGACCCGCAGCTGGAAAATGCCGCTCTGGAAATTCTTCGGTTCCAAACCCAAACAGCTCGCTTCTGACATCACCATCGTAATCGCCGAACTAAAAGAAACCGAAGAATCTGTTAAGAGATTTTATAAACAGGGTTTTCGCGCATTCAAGATCAAGATCGGCCGGGATGAAGATTTGGACGTGAAGCGTGTTCTGGCTGTGAAAAAGCTGGCGCCGCGTTCGGCGATTTATCTTGATGCAAACCAGGGATACAGCGCCGGGCAGACGCTGCGTTTCCTTAAAACAATCGCTAAAGACGGTGTCCTTCCGCAGCTGATCGAACAGCCCGTTCACCGGGATGATTTCGATGGTCTGATGCAAGTCACACGCGAATGCAAGGTTCCCGTCTGTGCGGATGAAAGCGCGCGGTCCCTGAGCGAAGCCGCAACTATTATCAGAAAGAAAGCGGCGCAGGTCATCAATATCAAAACGATGAAGACCGGAATTTTTGAATCGCGGGAGATCGCTCTTCTCGCCAGAGCCAATGGAATCGGACTTATGGCGGGAGGGATGATGGAAACGTCTCTGGCCATGACCGCTTCCGCGCACATGGCCGCGGGTTTGGGCTGTTTTGATTTCATCGATCTCGACACGCCGTTCTTTATAAAAGGCGCCGTCGGAAAGAATCCTTTACTAAGCAATAAGGGCGTCTATGATCTGCAACGTTCCGGCCCCGGAATCGGGGTGAAATTATGAAACGTCGTGATTTCATTCTTTGGGGAATGCGCGGTATTATCGCCGCCACTATGGCCGATGCTTATTTCTTTGAACCGAAATGGCTCGAGTGGCCGAAATTCTCTTTAGCGCCGCGGGCGAGTGGAGGTACACCATTTAGTTTTATCCAGGTTTCCGATTTACATCTCAAAGGTGTCGATCATTCTCTGACAGAGGCAGCCGTCAAAATCAACCAGGCCAAGCCCGATCTTGTCCTCATTACGGGGGATTCCATCGAGGGGCCGCAATTTTTACCGCACTTAGATAAGTTTTTAAGTCTGATCGATCATGATATTCCAAAAGCCGCCATTCTCGGTAACTGGGAGTATTGGGGAAAAGTGGATTTAAAAGAGCTGGAGAATATTTACGCGCAAAATAATTGCCGTTTGCTCGTCAATGATTGCGAGATTTATCCTGTGAAAGGGAAGAGAGTCCTGGTGACAGGGATCGACGATTTTATCGGCGGTAACGCGGACATCAAGACAGCGTTGCGTAATTTTCAAGAAAACGATTATCACATCGTGCTCAATCATTGTCCCGAATATCGTGACTTTATGTTCCGCCAGCTGATCGGTCCTCCGCAGATGGATGTCATTCTTTCAGGTCATACCCACGGCGGGCAGGTCAATTTATTGGGTTATATTCCGGTTGTAGCGCCGGGGAGCGGGAGGTATATGCGGGGCTGGTACCGCGATGAGATTCCGGCGCCGATGTACGTTTCCCGCGGTATCGGAACAAGTCTTTTACCGCTTCGTTTAAACGCGCGTCCGGAAATTGCGACTTTTCATGTCAGCATCTGAGGACGCGAGATGAACCGTGAGTCGAATGCGTAATTAAGGAGCTGTATGATCCGTAATCCGTGGGCGCTGGCGGGAGTTCTGATCGGTATTGAATGTTTTGTTCTGTGGATTTCCTCTCTTCCTCGTTTTAAAAAATATTTTGATGTGATCCCGTCGCTGTTCTGGATTTATTTCCTTCCCATGCTGGCGTCAACTTTTGGAATCATCGATCCTAAAAGTCCTGTCTATTCACAAATATCCAACTGGTTTCTTCCGGCGTGTTTGTTTTTGTTGCTGATATCTGTCGATATCCGCGCGATATTCAGTCTGGGAAGGCCGGCGCTCATTATGTTTTTTGCCGGCAGTGCAGCCGTTGTGCTGGCGGCCCCGTTGGTGTTTTTTATTTTCAAAGAATGGACGGGTGTGCAGTTCTGGTCCGGCTTCGGTGCATTGTGCGGATCGTGGACGGGGGGAAGCGCCAACATGATCGCTGTGAAAGAAGCTCTTGGTACCCCGGACTCCGTATTTCTGCCGATGGTGGTTGTCGACACGGTCGTGCCGTACGCGTGGATGGGAATGCTGGTAGCGCTCGTCGGCAGGCAGGCCGCGTTTGACCGATGGAATAACGCGGATAGACGTATTCTGGATGAATTGAGCCGCAAAGCGGTGGCAGCCCAGGTCGGCGGTCAAAGCTGGAGTGTCTTTAAGACCGTACTGATTATTGCTCTGGCGATGGCCGCGAGCGTCATCGCCCAATCGATCGCAAAATTTTTGCCCGTCATTAAAGATGTGATCGCGCCGTTTGCGTGGACCGTGATCACCGTTTCCGTCTTAGGGATTTTGTGTTCCATGACACCGTTAAGAAAACTGGAACGCAACGGTTCAATGACGATCGGCTATTGGCTTTTGTATTTTGTTTTGACCTCGATCGGTGCCAAGGCGAGTTTGACGGACATCGGATCGACGGCGGTCCTGATTCTGGCCGGGGTGATGATCATGCTGATCCACGGGGCGGTGATGATTGGGGTCGCACGTCTTATCCGCGCGCCGATGTTTCTTGTTGCCGCGGCCAGCCAGGCGAATGTCGGCGGGGTCGCCTCCGCATCCATCGTGGCCGAACTTTATCAACCGGGATTCGCCTCTGTCGGGCTTTTGCTGGCTATTCTGGGAAATATCGTCGGGACTTACATGGGAATTCTGGCGGGACAATTATGCCGGATGGTGATTTAAGTGGTCAGTGATCAGGGCTCAGTGGTCAGAAATGTATTACTGATCACTGACCACCGATCCCTGTGCGATTATTCAGACAGTTCCTTGAAAATTTCTTTGGGTCGAAAGATGTCCACCAGAGTTCCTTTGGTTTTAGGCGTCAGTTGGGACCAATGTCCGATGGGCAATTGCACATGCGCGAGCGCGGCGGTCGGCAGATCGTGCTTGTGTCCGGTCAGCGTATAGACGAGGTCTTCGAGGCCCGGATTGTGACCGATGACCATAATGCTTTGCGCCGAGGTTTGTGTTTTTAATGTTTCAATGTAGGAAATGGGATCTCCCGGATAAAGACTGGCAACCGCGGGAATTTTTTTATTGAATTCGGCGGATTTGGCGACGAGCCGGGCGGTCTCGACCGCGCGCAGTGCGGTGGATGATAGGATAATGTCCGGAACAAGTTTATTGGATTTAAGCAATGCACCCATGAGAGGCGCGGTTTTGAGTCCGCGCGGATTGAGCGGACGTTCGTGATCTGTTAAGGATGCGTCATCCCAGCTGGATTTGGCGTGCCGTAAAATAAGAAGGGTTTTCATGGTTTCTCTCCAAAAATCAGTAATAATAATTACATCTTAACGGATTGCTTTTATGTTGGCAAGGCAAGGTCATGCAGAATTATGTCAGAAGATGGTTTAATCTGTATTAAGAATGTGTCCATCATCCGCGGCGGTAAACGCGTGCTCAAAGACGTCAGTTGGACCACGCGCCGGGGTGAGCACTGGTTTTTGATGGGTAATAACGGCTCGGGCAAGACCACTCTTCTTGAGATCGTGCTCGGGTATCTGTGGCCGCAAAAAGGCGAAGTGTTTGTTTTGGGTGAGAAATTCGGCCGTGTGTTTCTTCCCGATTTAAGAAAACGCATCGGTTTTATCGCGCCGTGGGTTCTCAAGCGAATCCGTCCGTCGGTTCCGGTGTATGACGTCATTGCCTCCGGTGAAGATTCTTCGATCGGATTTTTTGGAAATGTATCGAAGGAACTCGACAACCGCATCCGAAAAGAGGCGAAGCTTTTTGGATGTATTCCGTTTTTGCGTTCGCCTTTCGGAAATCTTTCGTCGGGACAGCAGATCAGGGCCGCGCTCGCGCGCGCCATGGTGCACCAGTCGGAAATTCTGATTCTGGATGAGCCGTTCTCGCATCTGGACATCTGTACCCGGGCCCGTACGTACGATTTGATCGAAGGACTGGCCCGGCGCAAGGGAGGTCCGCAGATTATTATGGTGACCCACCATGTCGAGGATGTGCGTCCTTTTTTTACGCACGGTTTGCTGATTAAAGACGGACGCGCGGCTGCACAGGGAAAAAGAGAACAGGTTTTTCAAAAGAATGTGATGGAGAAAATTCTGGAAATTCCTAAGAGTTTCTTTAAGAATGAGGAGATTCTAAAGTGAGAACATTTGTCGTCGGTGATATTCACGGCGCTTACAAAGCTTTACTTCAGTGTTTTGAACGTTCGGGTTTTGACCGCGAGAAAGACCGTTTGATCGCTCTCGGCGACGTGTGCGACGGCTGGACACAGGTGAAGGAATGCGTCGATGAGCTTCTGAAGGTTAAAAACCTGGTTTACGTTCTGGGTAATCACGATGCATGGACATTAAGCTGGGCCAAGACAGGCGCCGTGCATGAGGTTTGGTTTGCGCAGGGCGGCAACAACACATTGATTTCTTATGAGAATTCGCCGATGCCGCCTGCGCACGTGGAGTTTTTTGAGAAAGCCCCTCGGTATATGCATGAAGACGGCCGGCTCTTCGTTCATGCGGGTCTGGATGCGAGTAAGCCTCTGACTGATCAGGATCCTGAATTGCTGATCTGGGACCGCAAGCTTATCGTCGAGGCGTTTCAGAAACATAATGCCGATTCATCGTACAAATTCGGCGGGTTCAAGGAGATATTTCTCGGACATACGCCGACGCTGATTTTTCATGTGGATAAGCCGCTGCATTTGTGCAATGTTTGGGCGGTTGACACCGGCGCCGGCTGGAGCGGACGTTTGACCATTATGGATTTGGATACCAAAGAGTATTGGCAGTCCGATCCGTGCCAGGGATTGTATCCGGATGTCAAAGGACGCACGCCTTACAAGAAGAAATAGCGGTAGAAGGAACTAATCGCACTTAAAGGTTATTGAGTATAAAATGGGGGCATTATGAAGAAGATTTCAAGAAAGATACTTGTGATCGACGATAATCCGGGAATGCTTAAGGTCCTCGACAAATGGCTCAAGGTCGCCGGCTATGATGTTGCGGAGGCGTGGGACGGACGCATGGGCCTCGATACAGCAAGGCGCGAGAAACCGGACCTCATTCTTCTCGACATCCTGATGCCCAACATGGACGGAAAAGAATTTGTGCGAAATCTGCGCCGGGAGCCGGAACTTAAAGATACTCCCGTTATTTTCATAACCGTCTGCATCGATCTGGAAAAGGACAAAGGTCACGAAACTATCGAGGTCGACGGCATTCATTATCCAGGTTTCGCCAAACCTCTTCATAACGCCCGGCTGCTCAGCCTAATCCGAAAGACATTGAATCGGCGGGCCAATTCGTCTTCCGACGATAAGTCCGACGAAGACCCTGATGAATGATGCGAAAGTTTTTAAGTGTTTGTATTTCTGGCCTCCTGATTAGTTCTCCCGTCTCAACCCCAGCCGCGGATGAGTCCGAAGTCATCTCCAAGATATTTAAAGAAAAATCCGATGCTGTCGTCATGATTGCGGCGGCGTCCCCCGATGGGGACAGGCTGGGCAGCGGTTTTTTTATCAGCCGCAACGGTAAGATCGTGACAAATTATCATCTTATTCAGCGCGCCCACAAGATTGTCATCAAATTGAAAAGCGGTCTGGCTTTCGTTCCGCGCAGGGTCGTGAACCTTGATCCGGAGAAGGACATTGCCGTCATCCAGATCGAGGCCGACAGTCCGGTTTATTTCAAGATGGGAAACAGCAACTCTGTCATAACCGGGCAGAGGGTGCTCACGATCGGCAGTCCGCAGGGTCTCGAAAGCACAATCTCCGACGGGCTTATCAGTTCCATTAGGGCCAATGAATTCGGCATGAAGATGTTCCAGGTGAGCGTGCCTCTGTCGAACGGATCGAGCGGCGGACCACTGATCGATTTAAACGGTGAGGTCATCGGTATTACCACCGCCGCAATGTCGAGCGGACAAAATATTAATTTTGCTGTGCCGATGAATTATGTGCAGATTCTTTTGCGCAAACCATTCGATGAAATGATGTACACCCAGCCGTGGCAATCCGAAACGCCGCGCAACAGTACAACTTCCCCCAAGGTTGCCAAGACCACAAAAATTGTAAAAACTGCCAAGAAGCCTCGTAGAGAGTACATTGTTAAAAAAGGGGATTCGCTGTACACCATTGCCAAGCGTTTCCGCACAACCGTCGAGGAATTACGGCGGCGAAATAATCTGAAAGATTCCATGATTGTTGCCGGCCAGCGGATCATTCTGCCGTAGAATTTAATTCCATTGAACTTCAATGATTTGATTGGAAGGGGCTGCTTCCAGGAAGATTTTATCTCCTGCGACGCGGGTGGGAATTTCTTTACTATTGGTTTTATCGAACGCGTGGGCTTTCTCGAATTTGGGAGACAGGTGAATGACGATGGTCAGGGGATAGGAATATGTTTTGGGGGCGAGAGATGTCGTCAGCGAAAATTCCGTCCGGTCTTCGTCTGTCTTTTTGATTTCAAGTGAGGTTTCTTTATACTCTTTCAGATATTTGAACACGTCGATAAATCGTCCGACCCAAATACTGTCTTCGTTTTGTTTGATATATGCCAGCTGATCTTCGAGCATTTCTGGTGAGATGGCTTTGAAGGATTTTTGAATCAATGGACTGTAAAGTCCATGGCATTGAGGCATGAGCCATAGCCCGCGTGACATGGCAATGTCGATGAGTAGACGTGCTGTTGGAATGGAGAAGCGCTTACCACCGTAAACCGGAATGAAAATGCGGTCGTATATTGTGCGCAAGAATTCATGGTCCCGGGAAGCCAGATGGTGTTTCTGGACGAAATCGACGATTTCCGGCGTCGTTTTGTCCTCCGGATAAATAAATGAGGAGGGTGACTCTCCGAGTTTTTCTTTGATTGTGTTGAGACTGGCGACAACTTAGGCATCAAGTTTGTCGGGGGATAATCCCGGCAGGGCCTGATGGTTCGTTCCATGGTTGGCGATCTCGTGTCCGCGGATCTGGGCTTTTCGCCAGTCGTCCCAGTTGCCTCGGTAAATATTTCCATCGCCTTCCTCGGTTGCTCCTGGGTTGATTCCGATGGTCGCAAGATAACCGTATTTTTCAAGTGCGGGCAGAATGTCAGTTGCCACTGAAGGTTCTCCGTCATCAAAAATTAAGCTGATCGCACATTTTTTATCATCTTTGAATTGGGCGATTGAAACCAGCGTCTGGGATGGCTTTGGCGGCAGAGGCAAAGAGCTAAGGGATTCGTAAAGACTCGTAATGATCTGATTGCTGTCGGAAAGATTTCTGCCCGAACGTTCCACCCACAGGTAAGCCAAGTCCTCCTGCCCCATGGAAAGAAGGGTCCGGGTCAGCAGGATGTAGGCCATGGGATCGTACGGCTCGATGTCGATGGCGGTTACAAAACTACGGGGGCGGTATTCAGGTCTTTATTTTCAAGAGCACTGACGCCTTTCTGGATTTCGAGAATAACCAGTTCATTGAGTTTAAGCAGTGCCGGTTTGATGGCAACCGCCCGGGGATCAGGAGATTCTTGGGTGGAGGGGTTAGAATCATACCCAAAAGAAGGATTGGGGAACAAGCAGCTACCAATGACCGATAAATATATGAATAAGGAGAGATAAAGAGAAAACATTAGAAAGATACTTTCTATGGGGACGTAGAGGAATTAATCATATCAGTGGAATCTGCAAGTTCAAGCGTTAAAGAGGGATAAGCCTGAAGAACCTATTGCGCGGTTAACAAATGTCAGTATAATAAATTGGAATTCATTAAGAAAGGAACATTTATGAAGAAAATTTTGATGATTTGCTGTGTGATCGGCATGGTTTTAAGCTCTCACGGATGTGCGGCCGTCTTGATCGGTGCCGGGGTAGCCGGAGGAGTGGCCATCAGCGAAGATACAGCAAAGCTTGACGCGGACGCCAGCTACAGCCGTGCTTGGAAAGCGACTTATGACACGCTCACAGATATGGGGACCATTGATGCCCAGGATAAGGATTCCGGCAAGATTGACGCAACCATCCAAGGTACCAAGGTGGATGCCCGAGTGGTTCCGCTGACCTCCAAGACCGTCCGTATCCAGATCAAGGCTAGAAAAAACCTATTGCCGAATATGGATTTAGCGATGATGATTATAAATAGAATAAATAACAAGTTTTAACTATAGACGAATAAACTATCCCCTCCCAAGTCGGGAGGGGATTTTTTTTGCCCCTGAAAATATACTTGCGGGGATATATGAGTGCCTATATAATGAGGACTCTCATTTGAAGGGTTCGCACTTAAGGAGGCTATTATGAGCGCTTTACACTTAACTGAACAGAATTTCGAACAGGAAGTTTTGAAGTCCAATATTCCTGTTTTGGTGGATTTTTGGGCGGAATGGTGCGGCCCGTGCCGTGCCATCGGCCCTATTGTGGAAGAACTTGCGGTCGAATTGCAGGGCAAATTGAAAGTGGCCAAGCTGGACGTTGATGCGGCTCAGGACTTGGCGGCTGAATATAATGTGATGTCTATCCCCACATTGTTGATTTTTAAAAACGGCAAGACGGTCCAGGAAATACTGGGAGCCATGCCCAAGGCGCAATTGCTGGCCAAGATCCAACCGCATTTATAGTACCCCAGGGACCCAGCGTCCCAGGATCCCGGAAAAACGACTGGGGTGCTGGGGACTGGGCGCTGGCGCACCCAAGGAGTTATTTAGTTATGTTACTCGACATTTGTAAAGCCAAGATATCCAATGCCGTCATAACCGCAACCGAGTTGCATTATGAAGGAAGTATTACCATTGATTCTCAAATCATCGATGCTGCCGGAATTTTGCCGTTCGAGAAAGTTCAGATCGTCAATCTTAATAACGGAAACCGGTTGGAAACTTATGTGATCCTCGGCGCGTCCGGCTCAGGCGAAGTATGCCTCAACGGACCTGCCGCCCGCCAGGGTTATGTGGGCGACCGTATTCATATCATCAGTTACGCATTCATGGATCCTCAGGAAGCAAAAAATTTCAAGCCCAAACTCATTAAGCTCGATGAACACAATCATATTAAGAATTAGAACCTACGGCGACCCGGTCCTTCGTAAAAAATCGAAGGTGGTCACGGATGTAGGACCGAGCGAGAGATTTTTGATCTCGTCCATGGTCGAAACCATGCGCTTTCACAAAGGCATCGGCCTGGCCGCCCCGCAGATCGGCCTTAACGAACAGATTTTTGTCGTCGATGTCGGCGACGGCCCGTTTGTCGTCATCAATCCCGTCATTACTAAAAAAAGCGGTTCCGACATTATGGAAGAAGGATGCTTGAGCATTCCCGACGTTATGATCAAAGTTAAGCGAGCGGATACGATCACCGTCACGTATACGGATGAGAACAACCGCCGGTTCCAGCGCACATGCAGCGGGCTTATGGCCAAAGTCATTCAGCACGAGACCGACCATTTAAACGGCAAGCTCATCATCGACTACGCCAGTATTCCGGAAAAGATCAAGTCCAGAAAAAAGCTCGCCGAATTAGAAAAATCGAACAAGGTATCCGAGTCATGACAGTGATGATCAACGAAGAACGTTTTGACTCAGGCCTCACACGCCTTCCGCCATGGTTCCGTCAGGAAGTCCCCGACGCCCAGAAAATCAATTCCATGAAACAGATGTTCCGCGGTTCCCGTCTGCATACGGTCTGCGAAAGCGCGCATTGTCCCAACATGGGGAAATGCTGGGGGCAGGGAGTTGCGACTTTTATGATTTTAGGCGAAGTCTGCACACGCGCCTGCCGTTTCTGCGCGGTCAAAGCCGGTCTTCCTCAGCCGGTCGATTCCGAAGAGCCTTTAAATGTGGCGCTGGCAGTCAAGGACCTGAAGCTGCGGTATGTCGTCATCACATCTGTTGCGCGCGACGACCTGAAAGATGAGGGCGCCGGACATTTTGTTGAAACGATCAAGATCATCCGCCAGCTGACGCCTCACGTGAAGGTCGAAGTCTTGATTCCTGACTTTTCAGCCAAGGAAGAATCTTTAATAGCGCTGACGGACGCCGCCCCTGAAGTGGTCAGCCACAACATTGAAACGGTGCGCCGCCTTTCCCGCCAGATCCGTCCACAAGCGCAGCATGACCGTTCACTTAAGGTCTTAAGACGGCTGAGAGAGCTGAATAAAAATATTTTTGTTAAATCGAGTTTTATGGTCGGCATCGGTGAGAGGGATGAAGAAATTGTCGACCTTATGAAAGAGCTTGTGGATTCCGGATGTCAGATCTTGACGATCGGCCAGTACCTGGCGCCGACGCAGATGAAACGCCATCTGCCCGTGGCGCGTTTCGTAACGCCGGCGAAATTCGATGAGTATCGCGAACTCGGCATGAAAATGGGACTTAAATATGTGATGAGCGCGCCACTGGTGCGCAGTTCTTACATCGCTGAGGAAGGATATAAAAGCTGTATGGAAGCTTTGAACATCGAACAAGGCCGGGCTGTATGAGCCAACCCGAACAGGCCAAAAAGAAAAGTATTCTTTCTCTCCTTATCCGTCTAGCGCTGAGCTTCGGTCTTCTGGCCTGGGTCTTCAGCAAAATCGACATGGCGCACACCTATGAGGTCATTCGCGGTGCCGATCTCGGTTATCTTTCCTGGGCGTTTTGCGTTTTTTTCCTGATCAACGTTGTTATCCTTTTCCGCTGGTACATTTTTGTCAAGGCTCTGGATCTTGATGCCCCGTTCTGGGCCGTGGTGAAATGGTTTTTTATCGGGCTTTTTTGCAATCTGTTTTTGCCGAGTTCCGTCGGTGGTGATGTGATCAAGACCATCGGTCTTGCCAAAGTCGTTAAGCAGAAGCCGAAGGTGTTTGCGTCCGTTGTTCTCGACCGGCTTTCCGGGTTTGCCGGGATCGTGGTCATAGCCGCCATCATGTTTTTCGTGGGTTATGAACATATTCCGGACCGTTCCGTAGGCGGTTCGATTGTCGGTATGACTCTGGTATCGCTGACGATCACAGCGGTATTGTTCAGCAACAGGATCTATTCATTTTGCTGCGCGTTGTTCAACCGCTGGCCGGTCATCAAGGAAAATCTGATGAGCGTGCATTACGACATAGCCCTGATGAAAGGCAAAGTGGGGGAGGGCGTATTAAACATCCTGCTTTCGGGCTTTTCGCAAGTTGCCCTGGCCTATGTATATTTTATGGTGGCCAAGGCGCTCAATCAGGATGTCGGATTCTTTTATTTTCTTATTTTCTCCCCGCTTATCTGTGTTGTGACGGCGCTGCCATCTATCGGAGGCTTGGGCGTTCGTGAAATGGGATGGGCCTATTTTCTGGCGAAAGTCGGAGTGACGCAGGGCGTTGCGGTCAGCATCAGCCTGATCAGTTTTCTTTTTATGGTCATCGTCGGGCTTATCGGAGGCGTGATATATGTCGTTACACTTCTTGATCGACGGGTACAACCTCATCAAGCGAAATCCCAATCTCGCCACAAAGAGTCTTGAAGACGGCCGCCAGGGCTTGGTCACTTTTATTGAACGTAACCGGCCGCATGGTAGTCTGCGTAACAAAGTGACCGTTGTTTTTGACGGACAGCCCGGCATGTACGGCCTTCCTTCGGGCAATGAAGTCAGCGTTGTCTTTACGGAATATGAAAGCGCGGATGATTTGATCAAAACGCGCGTGGAAGAAGCGAAGAATAAGAAAGAAATTGTTGTCGTTACCGATGATAAAGCGTTGCTGCTTTATGTGCGCAGTTTCGGTGTAACCATCCTGTCCGTGCGCGAGTTTTATCAGAGGGGAGCGCCTCCAAGGCCTTCATCCAAAGGCGGCGGAAAACCGGTTGAACGGTCGAAAGTGATCACGTCGGGATTCGAGAATACCGTTAACAAAGAATTTGAAAAGATCTGGCTTGAGAAGAAACCCAAAAAAGAATAATTGCGGTCTTAAGTCAAAGGAGCGGAAATGTTTATTCTAAGTAATTTACTGACGGCCCTGGCCCAAGGCGTTGATATTTTTTTGACGGCTATGTCCTGGCTTATCATCATTCGCGCGTTGATCAGCTGGGTGAGCCCGGATCCGTATAATCCGATCGTCCAGTTTTTGAACCGCGTGACGGATCCCATTCTGAATCCGATCCGCCGGTTGCTTCCGGCTATGCCCATTGATATTTCGCCGATCATCGCCTATGTTCTCATCAGCATTGTGAGGACTTTTTTGGTGCGTACGCTTTGGGACATCTCTTATTCGATCAGATAAAGTAAAGGCTGTGAATCTCTTGAAAAAGAATGTGATTTCGTGTATAAGTGAATTGTCAATTTGGATAAACATAAGATTGGAAGTTGCGGACTTTTGAGCCCTCGGACAGGGAAGAAGACTCCCTAAGGGCTCATATATTTTTTTGTTAAATTTGAAGCTAATCAAGGAGTTGAACATGCTGGACAAAGTCAAACAAATGATGGAATTAAAGCGCCAGGCCGATCAGTTAAAGAAAGAACTCGAGTCGATCAAGATCGAAGTCGCCGATGTGCGGGGGATCAAGATCGTCGTCAACGGCGCGCAGATTTTTCAGTCCATCGAAATCGACGAATCGCTTTTAACGCCGGCGAGCAAGAACCGTATTCAGATGGATCTTTTGCGAAGCATGAATACCGCGGTCAAGAAGTCCCAGCAGCAGGCCGCCAATAAAATGAAAAATATGCCGGGATTCAATTTCCCCGGGATGTCTTAAGATTTATCCATTAACCGAAGAAAGGAATTATTCCATGCCTTACGATCCAACACTCGATGTGGAAACATTCAAGGAAGTCAAAGAATTTGACGGCAGCCGTGTTACGGTCGGTGTTTTTTCCTACAATGGTAATGCCAAGAAGTTGCAGTTGACCCGTGAAAATTTAAGCCAGGAAGGCGATTGGCGTTTCGCAAAGCTCGGGCGCATGACGAAAGAAGAGGCGGAAGCAGTTCTTCCCATCATGGCCAAAGCTATCAACGTAATGTAAGATTTAAAGATCATAAATCATATTCGAGGAGTTTGTCTATGGCAGGTGAAGTCTATTTAACAAGAGCGGGTCTCAATAAGCTTCAGGCGCAGCTTGAAGAAATGAAGACCACGGAACGTCAGCGTATTGCCAAAGCGATCGGCGAGGCCCGAGCCCAAGGCGACATTTCGGAAAATGCCGAGTACGATGCGGCCAAGGAAGCCCAGGCCCATAATGAAGCGCGCATCGCCGATCTCGAAGCAAAGCTCGCCAATGTCCGCATCATCGAGAACGAAAATATTCCGAGTGATAAAGTTTATATCGGCGCCAAGGTCAGTCTGAAAGACCTGGACTCAGGAGAGAAAATCGAATATATGCTCGTTTCCGGTGAAGAGGCTGACTTCGAAGAAAACAAGATTTCCGTTTTTTCCCCGATTGGTAAAGGTCTTCTGGGAAAAAAGGAAGGTGAAGAAGTCACTATCAAAGTTCCGGCCGGAACGCTGCGGTATAAGATTTTGAAAAACGAGCGTCCGAAGTAAATTCAGTTGTTAAGATTAAAGCGAAAGCCCTGTACGGCATAAGTACAGGGCTTTTTGTTTGCATGGAATCGGACGGAATATTATGCTTTTGACGATTTATCAGATGGGCCCCAGGCCGCGGCGAATGACCACCACACAATGAGGGGAAGGATCGTGTAAACGATGCGGTTTAAAGTCGTCCCAAGCCACCAGACGATTTCGTAATGAGTGTTCACGTAGTAATGCAGAACAGCCCCGCCCAGATACACACATAGAAATATGGGAACAATGGCGAGATTTTTGGTGAATCCGCGCATTCTTCCTAAAATCAAACCTCCCGCCAGCAGAATCCATAATCCGTTCCATTTGGGGCTTATCAATTCAACCGCAATAAACATAAAGATCGCTTTGAGACGCATCACGTTCGCCGGATGATCGGCGGAGGTAAGTCCGTTGACGAAGGAAACATTCGGCGTCGCCCAAAAAAGCTGGAAAAGAATGGCCGGAAGCGCGCTCACAATGGCGGCCGCGAGAAATGGTCCCAGCAGAGTCCACGGACCTTTGCCGCGTTTCCAGAAATAGGGAACAGCAAACGCGCAGATCAAGACCGCGGCGATGCATCCTTCGCTCTTGGTGAAGGTCATGATGCCGCACAACAGGCCCGCGATCGTCGCGAGTGAAACGCTCTCTTCCTCGCGCGCGGCGTTCAAACAGACAAAGCTTCCCAAAAGATAACAAGCCACCACAATATCGCTGTACTGGCTGATCGAAAGCGTGTTCACAAAAGGAATGGTAAAGAAAACCAGGGGCGGGACAATGCTTAAAAGCGTTTTGACGCGGCGCTTGATGCCCCAGAACATGATGAGCGCCGTCAAGAACGGAAAAAGAATCGTATTGGCAAGGGGAACGGAGACCGACGGGTTGCCGTAGAAACTCCATCCCCATACGTTGATGAGCGGAAGCAGAAACGGATATTGATTGTTCGACCGCCACATGGATACATCGAGCATGTTTTTCCACGCGTCGCCGCCCAGAAAAATGAATTTCGCTTTCAGGTTCCAGCACGCCCAGGCGTCCCATCCTCCGAACGGAAAGAAATGGGCCTCGCGCCACAAGGGAATTAGAAGCAGGGAAAGAATGCCGAAGCCGATCCAAGCGGTCCGATCCGGCGGAAATTTCGGCATCAGGTCTTCACGGTTATTCCGGAAGGTATACATGTTACCGGCCGCAAGTAATAGGAAAAGCGCGATGTGTCCAATCGCGACCGCGGTTGTGCTGTAATGGCTGAAGATAAAAAGTGTGTAAAAACCAATCTGCGCGCTTAAGGCCACTCCGACAGCCACGGAAGCGATGAGGTGGATGCCGGGATCGATGCGTTCGCGCGCACGCAGAAGATTCACCAGTAGAAATCCCAACACCGATGAAATGAGAAGGCTCAGGATATAATTCATCGTCTCACGCCTTCCGTCTTGGATAATGACGGTTCAATGGTGGCCAGGATAATGCCGAACTGATTTCGCAGCAGCGGGCGGGCGTTCAGTTTGTCCAAAAGGACAAGCGCGGCTTCGTCGCTGGAGCTGTTGATGATGACGAATTTGCGCGCGGGGTGTTCAAGGTCGAGAATGACGGGGGCCAGCACATATTGCGCTTGTTCGTATTCGGCCAAAGGCCCGGCTTCTCTAATATCCAAGTCGGTCACATATCCGATATGTGTTTCTTTTCCAAGAATTTCGGCCAGACCGGAGAATTTGATTCCGTTAAAACCCACGGGCCTTGCGGGACCGAGAGCCCTGAATAAGTGAAAAGTATTAAACAGAATCAAGGCGCAGCAAAGGGAAAGGAAAATGACGGATGGAAGTTGTAATGATTTCTTCATGAATGCAAACCCTGGGGTAATGGTTGACATTCTACGTTCAAACTATTCATCTTTCAACAGCTGTTTCATGTGATTTAACCGCCTGCGAAAGCATGCGAGTAAATCAACCGGGGGTAAGGTGCACGGATAAAACCCCAAATAAAGCTTTTGAATTGGGCGGGCTGTTCAGTATAATGTTGTCCGGTTAAGCGAGCACAAGCATCAGTTGTCCTTTCAGGAGGTTCCATTGGTTACTTTCGGTGTTATCGGTTGCGGTCATTGGGGACCCAACCACATCCGCGTCTTTTCCCAAGGGCTGAATTCCAGAGTCAAGATGTGCGCCGATCTCGATGAGAAACGTTTATCGTCGATTAAAGCGCTTTATCCCTCGATCCACACGACTAAGAATTACAAAGAGATATTAGACGACAAAGAGATCAATGCGGTCATCATCTCGGTTCCGACCAATATGCATTTTAATTTCGCCAAGGAGGCGCTGGAACACGGCAAGCATGTGCTGTGCGAAAAGCCCCTGGCGCTTAATCCCGAAGAATGTCTCGCTTTAAAGACGCTGGCCGAACAGAAGAAGAAAGTCCTCATGGTCGGTCATATTTTTGTCTTTAATCTCGGGATCACGAAATTGCGCGATTACATTCAGTCCGGTGAGATCGGCAAGGTTCAATACGCCCATTCCGAACGTACGAACCTGGGGCCGTTCCGTTATGACGTGAACGCGCTGTGGGATCTTGCTCCGCACGACATTTCAATCTTCAATTATCTTTTTAACAACCGCCCGATCGGCGTTTCCGCCCGCGGACAGAAATGTCTCGGCAACACGCTCGATGATCTGTGCTTTGCCACCATCGAGTATCCGAATAATGTTCTCGTCAACGTGCATGTCAGCTGGCTGGATCCCAAAAAGGTCCGTCAGATTACGATCGTGGGCGATAAAAAGATGCTGGCCTGGGACGATCTGGACAATGTGGGCCCTATCAAGCTATATGATAAACACGTCGAGAAAACGTCCGTGTACTATGAAACGTACGGCGAGTTTCAGCTGTTGGGCCGTGAAGGGAACATTACGATCCCCAACGTCGGTTTCAACGAACCGTTAAAGGCGCAGGGAAAATATTTCATCGAATGCATCGAAGGGGCCGGTAATCCTGACATCGCGGACGCGCAAAAAGGCTATGAAGTCGTTAAAACGTTGTGCGCCATACAGGAATCAGTCGAGAAAAAAGGCGCGCAGGTGGCAATACAATGGTAAATCACCGAGCACATGAACACATGAGCACAAGACACATGAAGAGCAAAAGTCTCTGGTGTTCCTTCTGTGCGCAGGTGCTCTTGTGTTCTTGTGCACTTTTATGATGAACTATTTCAAACATGAAAAAGCTTTGGTTCATCCCAATGCCAAGATCGGCGAGGGGACGCGTGTCTGGGCGTTTGCCAATGTTTTAGACGGGGCCGTTATCGGCAGCCACTGCAACATTTGCGACGGGTGTTTCATCGAAAAAGGCGGGACGCTGGGCGATCACGTCACTTTAAAGAATCACGTTTCCATCTGGGACGGGATCACGCTGGAAAATAATGTCTTCGTCGGCGCCGGTGTGATTTTCATCAATGACCGTTTCCCGCGCAGCAACCGGGCCGATGCCTGGACGCTCGAGCGGACCGTGGTTAAGGAAGGCGCCACAATCGGCGCGGGCGCTACAGTGATGTGCGGGCTCACCGTCGGTGAATTTGCCGTTGTCGGCGCTGCCAGCGTAGTGACTAAACATGTGGCCCCTTTTACGATTGTAGTCGGCAATCCCGCGCGGTTTCAGGGATATGCCTGCCGATGTGGACGCAAACTCAACCACGATTTGAAATGTTCCTGCGGTTTATCTTACCGTCTACAAGGCCAAAGTCTTTCACCCGCATAATATGAGCATGAAAATTTTAGTTTGTCCTGTCGCTTTTAACGAAAACGTCAAGATCCAGCGGGTCATCGAACGTTTTTTGAAAAGTCCTGTTTACGGCAAGATGGATTATCTGGTGGTGGATGACTGTTCGACCGATGATACGACCGATATCATCCGCGGTTACGCCGCCAAAGGTGTCAAGACCATCAAACACGAGAAACGAAGCGGGGTTGGTGCGGCCATCCGGACCGCCATCCGTTATGCCGAGAAAAACAATTACGACGTGCTCGTCATTATGGCCGGCAACGATAAGGACAATCCCGATGAGATCCCGAACGTCGTCGGGCCGATTGTCGACCATGGTTTCGACTTTGTTCAGGGCTCGCGGTATTACGGTAAAAAAGGGACCGGCGGGGACATGCCGTTCTACCGCAAGGTGGCGACCAAATTGTATCCGCTGATTTTTTCTGTATGCGTCGGCAGAAAGCTTACGGACACCAGCAACGGTTTTCGCGCGTTTCGTCTTTCGCTTTTCAAGGACAAACGTTTTAACATCGATCAAAACTGGCTCGATCAGTATGAACTTGAGCCGTATCTGTTGTATAACACAATCACGCTTGGATATAAATTCACCGAGGCCTTTGTCACCAAAATATATCCTCCTAAAAAACTTGGTTACACCAAGATGAAACCCATCACAGGATGGTGGAGTATTTTCCGTCCGCTTGTGTTCTTACGGTTGGGTCTTAAAAAATAATGCACGGTTTAATGTCGGCGTCAGAATTGAGAGTGAAGAATGAAACTTTACGGTAAAAATCCAGTTATTGAACGTATTAAGTCCAATCCGCAGTCGATCCGACGGATATTGATAGAAGAGGGGCATCAGGACCATGGGTATATCGCGCAGAAAGCGAGAAAATGGGGTATTCCGGTTTCAGTGGTTCTCGCTTCACAGCTATTAAAGATAGCTCGTAATCTTAACACGCAGGGTGTGGTCGCAGATGTTGATGATTTCGCGTACATTCCTTATGAAGATCTTTTGGGTGAGTCTTTGAAAAAGAATGGCGTGCTTGTTTTTCTTGATGGGGTCAATGATCCGCAAAATTTGGGCGTCATTATCCGCAGTCTTGGGTGCTTGGGCGATTTTGCCATTGTTCTGCCGACTAAAGAGTCGGTTTCGGTGACAGAGGCGGTCTTGCGTGTTGCTAGCGGAGGGGAGAATTATATTCGCCTCAGTCAGGTGAGTAATCTGGGCAAGGCTGTCGTGAAGGCCCGTGATGCCGGATTCTGGATCGCCGGTTCCGTTGTCCAAGACGGTGAAGATTTAATGAATACGAAATTGCAGTTTCCTCTGGGGCTTGTGCTGGGTTCGGAACAAAAAGGAATCAGGGATATCATTAAGAAACATCTTGATTTGAAAGTGACCATTCCCATGGCCAAGGAAAGAATGTCCTTAAACGTGGCGCAGGCCGCGACGATCTTTGCGTATGAAATCACAAAGCAAAAAAATTAATAAGCCCAGAAAAGCGGCTTCTGAAATTGCCGCCCTCAATTTTTTTGCCGAGGCCGGACTGCTCAAGCGCATCAAGCGCAGCGGCTGGTGGGTGGCAGGGATCGATGATCCCGAGACGGTGGCCGAACATTCATTCCGCACGGCGGTGATGGCTTTCTATCTCGCCCATACCGAGAAGGTTGATCCGTATAAAACCATGACCATGGCGCTCTTTAACGACATTCATGAAGCCCGCATCAACGATCTTCATAAAATGGGCCATTACTACATTGAATTCCGTGAAGCCGAGAAAAAAGTCTTCAACGACCAGGTCAGTCAGCTGGATAACAGCGTCAAGAAAGAGCTCAATTCCTTTCGGGACGAGTATGACGCCCAGCGGTCCCCCGAAAGCATAGTAGCGCGCGACGCCGATATTCTTGAGTGTCTTATCCAGGCCAAAGAGTACTATCAGAACGGACATGAGACAGCCAAGAAATTCTTCCAGATCGCTCCCGGTCATTTGAAAACCAAGTCCGCCCAGAAGCTCTGGAAAAAAATCAGGACATGGGACAGTCACGAATGGTGGCAGAATGTCGTTAAATTTGAGCGTTAAATAATTACGAAGGACGTGGGACGTGAGACGTTGGACGAAAAGACAAGATAAGCGGGGTTTGCCTTGGGTGTTTAATGTTGTAATGCCTTCGTCCTACGTCCCACGTCTTACGTCCCTCATTCTATGCCTTTTTTTATTTTCCACAGGCTGCGCCACTTTTAACGCCGCGACAGGCAGGTCGGAATTTATTTTTGTATCGACCGATGCTGAGGTCAGCATGGGGCAAAGTTTTGACGGACAGCTGAGCAAGGAATATTCATTTTCAAAGGACCAGGCAAAGGTCGATCGCCTTAACCGTATCGGCAATAAACTTGCCCAGGTCTCTGACCGTCAGGATTACAAGTACCATTTTAAGCTTGTTGACAAAAATGAACTGAATGCCTTCACCGTTCCGGGGGGTTACATTTATTTTTTTGAAGGTTTGTACGATAAATTGTCGAGCGATGATGAGATCGCTGCGGTCATTGCGCATGAAATCGGACACTGCGCCGCGCGTCACACCATCAAGAAATTTCAGGCGGGTTTGGGTGTCGATTTTGTGTCCCGAGTTGTGCTCGGAGCCATAACCAATGAGACTGCGCGACAGCTCGCCTCCGTCGGTGGAGGGCTGGTTGCCAACATTGCGCTTTCAGCATACGGCCGTCAGGATGAATATGAAGCCGACCGCTTAGGAATTAAATATATGCGCTTGGCTGGCTATGATTTAGATGCTATGATACGAACGTTTCAGGTGTTAAAAGAAAATTCCAAAGGTCCTGAACCGCCGACGATCTTAAGGACTCATCCGCACATGGATGACCGCATCAAGGCCGTCGAGGAAGAGATCAGTAAATAAAAGCGAAAACAAGCAGGCCATGAGTTATGAAGCGCATAGGAATCGCCGCAAGCAAAATTTCCGAAGGAAATATTCTTCTTTATAATGTCTTCGTGCTTGTTTTGTCGACGCTGTTTTCACTTCTTATCTTTTTTTTATCCGGTTTTTCGGTCTTTCTTGCAATTTATCTGATCCACGCCTTGCTGACGGGTTTTAATGAGTTTGATTTCTATTCGAACTGGGGCGGAATTTTAAAATCGTGCATGGTGGCGCTCGCCGTTCTGACGGCCATACTCAATGTGTGCGCCATCGGCGTTAATTTAAAATTGAAACTATAAAACTCGTCGGTCCGATTTTATTTATGGAATCTTCCCAATCTCCTTACCAAAGTATTCTCGACAATCTTTCATCTGGTGTTTACCGCAGTTCAGCCTCCGGCAAGGGGCAGATTATTTTTGCCAATAAAGCGTTTGCCAAGCTATTGGGTTACGGCGCTCTCGAAGTTGAGGGGCTCAAGGCCCGTGATATTTTTTCCGATCCCGACCGTTATGATCATTTGACCGCCCAGGCGACACAGCAGGGAAGTGTCAACAAGCATGAAGTGCTCCTCAAGCATAAAGACCGCAGTCTGATTCCCTGTTATATGTCTGTCTCCACCATTTATGCGGCCAGGCGCGAGGCGGAGTTTTTTGATGTCGTGGTCGAGGATGTTTCGGTTAAGAGAGAGATCGAACGGCAATTAACGGAATCCAAGGAACTTTTTCGCGTCGTATTCGAGAAATCCGCCGCTGCGATCACGGTCACCGACAAGAACGAACGTATCGTGGCTTGGAATCCCATGGCGGAGAAGATGCTCGCCATGGCCCCCAAAGATTTTTTTAATAAACCGGTCAATGAACTTTATACGTCAGAAGAGTGGAAGCGAATACGCGCCCTGCGTATCCGCGAACGCGGGATGCTCGCCGATATTGCCACCCAGGTGGTCCGGACCGACGGAAGCATGCTGGATGTCAACGTGTCGATTTCTGTCCTGAAGAACTCCGAAGGCGAGGTGATCGGATCCATCGGTATTTTAAACGACATTACGAATCTTAAGCTCATCGAGAACAAATTGCGTGAATCCGAAAACAAAATGCGCGTCATTCTGGATAACTCGCCGGCCGCGATCATGGTGACCGACCAGCAGCAGCGCCTCGTCTCATGGAATTCGTTTACCGAGAGCCTGCTCGGTATGAACAAAAAGGATTTGAATCAATTGCCGGCCAGTGCGCTCTATCCGCCGGAGGAATGGCAGAGGATACGCGCCGAAAATATCATACTCACGGGTTCCAAGCACCACATGGAAACCAAGGTTGTCCGCAAAAACGGCAATATTATTGATGTCGATCTTTCGGTGAATATCGTGCGGGATGATAATAATAATTATCTCGGTTCGATCGGGATCATCCAGGACATCACGGAACAAAAGAAATTCCGTCAGATGCTTTTGATGGCGAAACTTGCGGCGGAGGAGGCCAACAGCGCCAAAAGTTTGTTCCTCGCTAAAATGTCGCATGAGGTCAGAACTCCCATGAACGCTGTCATCGGCATGATCGATTTGACGCTTGAGACTAAACTCACCGACGAGCAGCGCGAGAACCTTAAAGTTGCCAAAGACGCGGCGGACAATCTTCTGGGTCTGCTCAATGACATTCTCGACCTTTCCAAGGCCGAGGCAGGCAAGATCACCATCGAAAAGATCGAGCTCAATGTTCATGATCTTATCAAGAATGTCTGCCGCGGTCTGGCGATCCTGGCGAGTAAAAAGCAGATCGACCTTTTATGGAATATCGACGACCGCATTCCGAAATATCTGATCGGCGACCCGGTGCGTCTGCGCCAGATCATCATCAACCTGGTCAATAACGCCATCAAGTTTACTCATAAAGGTTTTGTTCGCGTGAAAGTTGAACTGATCAATGCGAAAGACAAACGTTGTGAGCTTCTTTTCTCTGTTGAGGACAGCGGTATCGGCATTCCGCAGGATAAACATGAAACTATTTTCGATTTGTTCTCCCAGGCGGATGACCACACGACGCGCAAATACGGCGGTACTGGTCTCGGGCTTGCGATCTGCAAAAAACTGGTCGAGATGATGGACGGTCGTATATGGGTTGAAAGTAAAGCCAACGAAGGAAGCGCCTTCAAATTCAACATCTTATACGAAGTGGCGTCCCACCAGCCTCTCGCCGGAGTTTCCGACTCTGCTTCGGAATCAACCGCAGGTGCTTCACCGTCGGCCGTCTCGCGTTCGGGGGTGCGCATTCTGGTGGCTGAAGACAATCACGTCAATCAGAAGATCATTTTAAAGATGCTGGAGAAGCGGGGTTTAAGCGCGACGACAGTGGTCAACGGCAAGGAAGTCCTCGATCTGCTCAATAAGCAGTCGTTCGATATTATTCTCATGGATGACCAGATGCCCGAGATGACCGGTATTGAAGCGACCCGACAGATCCGCAATGAAGAAAAGCAGACCGGCAATCATGTGATCATCATCGCCATGACCGCCAATGCAATGGCGGGCGACAAGGAATTTTATTTAAAACAGGGAATGGATGGTTATGTTTCCAAGCCGATCAACCGCGAATTGCTGTATTCCGAACTTGAGAAACAGATCGAAAATAAGAATTAATCGTTTTAAGAAAAGGTGACCTATGAGTGAAATTATCGATTTGCCGGATTTTATGGAACGTGTTCAGGACGACAAGGAACTTCTTCTGGAGCTTTTGGATATCTTTCAGGAAGATTTTATCGGCAAGCGCCAGTTGCTCGACGAGGCCATCAAAACCAGCGACATCACCAAAATTAAAGAGGTTGCTCATTCACTCAAAGGGGCTTCCGGAAACATTTCAGCTAAAACAATGCATGCCAATTTTCTTAAAATCGAGCACGCGGCGAAAACTGACGATGTCAACCAGATAGCGTCGGTCTTAAAGGATGTTGACGTCCAGTTTGAGCAGATCAAACAGTTTGCCGTCAAAGTCAAAAAAGAGTTTACCGCCTGATCCCCAAGATTCAGCTCATGCCAAGCCCAAAGGAATCCAGACTGTTTGATTGTGTTTGCCGGTTTCTTGATCGAGGCTTTGCCGCGCACATTGTCCTGCTTGTTGTTCTCGGACTTTGTATTTATTCCAGCGCCATTTTCCATCCATTCGTTCACGACGATGTTGTCTTCATCCTGAAAAATCCTGACATCGGCCGCTGGGACAACATCGCGGATGCCTTTCTCCGTCCGTCGGTGCCTGACTTTTTTCATGGCCTGGTCACACCGTATTACCGGCCAGTACTTGAGGTTCTTTACCGCCTGCAATTTTTATTGTTCGGTGCGAACGCCGCCGGTTTTCATTTCTTTAATATCCTTGTTCATATCGCCAATGCGATCTTAGTCTATGCCGTCAGCCGCAGGCTTATCCGCACGACGGCCCCGGCGTTTGCCGTTGCGCTTTTATTTCTTGTTCATCCCGTGCAGACCGAAGCGGTGGCCTGCGTGTCTGGCATTTCCAACCTGGTGTGCTCCTTCTTCATTTTGGGCGCTTTTTATTACTATTTGCGGGCGAGAGAGGGCGGGCAAGAAGGGGAACGATCGTTTGCCGTATCTTTTGTTCTTTTTATTCTGGCATTGTTGAGCAAGGAACAGGCTGTCGTTTTTCCTTTCTTTTGTCTGGCTTATGAAGTCTTTGCCGACAAACGGCATTCATCGTCCGCTAAGCGAGTCTTGCTGATGTTTGCCGCGCTTGCCGGATACATGTTTATCCGTCACGCACTTTTCGGCGGTTTTGCGTCGACTATTCTCGAGAATACCGGTGAATTAAAATTACGCCTTCTGGCCATTCCCGGCACCATCGGGATGTATGTCAAACTTCTGTTTCTTCCGACGGGGCTGCATTATTATCGCAGTATTGATATTTTGGCTCCGTATGCCGGAGCGTGGGCGGCGGGTGGGCTGGCCGTTGTTTTACTGGTCCTGGCTTTGCGGCCTTTGCCCTCCGATCAGAAAAAACTCGCGTGGTTCGCTTTGGCCTGGTTCGCGGTTGCGCTCGGGCCAGTCTTAAATATTATTCCTCTGGTTCATGAGTATTCTTTTGTTGTCGCTTCGGAGCATAATCTCTATCTTCCGTCCGTCGGTATCTTTCTTTTTCTCTCTATCCTTGCGAAACATTACGCGAACGGCCGCCGTTTGCTGACCGGCGTATCGATCGCAGCGGTTCTTGTTTTGTCCGCGCTTTCTTTTAATCAGAATTCTTTCTGGAAGAATGAAATTGTCCTTTTCGAACGCTCATCGCAGATGGAACCGCGATTGGGGAGAGTTCGTATTCTTCTGGCCAAGGCATATTTTCAGGCGGGGCGGATGGATGAGGCAATCGGGCAATACGCCGAAGCGGAAAAAATCATGAGCGGGTATGCAGGGAAAACACAGTCGCCCAAAGCCAGGCGGTTTTATGAAGGAATGCTTAAGGGGATTTATTCCGACAGCGCGCAGAGTTATGCGTTTAAAAGAGATTTTGTAACATCTGTCGGGCAGTATGATAAGGCCATCGCCCTTGATCCCGGTGACAGTTACCTTTATTCCAACCGCGCGCTCAGTCTCATCGGCGCAGGCGACATGCCGGGCGGTATCAAGGATCTGGAGAAGGCATTGTCACTTAACCCGGACAATCTGCTGGCGGCCAATAACCTCAGTATCTGTTATATTCAGCAGGGGAATGCCGGAAAAGCAAAAGGGCTTTTGGAATGGATACTAACTAAGGACCCTGGACTTGCGGCCGCCCGTGATAATTTGAACAAGCTTAACTCGGTCACCGCCGGCAGACAGCAACGTTAAACATATTGTCAAAGGTTTCCCTTCGGGTTAGACTAACCGTCGGGTCTGCACCCGGCTTTATAAATAATATCAATATTGTAGGGGCGAATTTCAATCCCGTCCCTGCATCGAAACGGAATTTCTTATGGAACTCATCTGGATTGCCATAATCGGTTTTGTGTGTCTCATGGGGCTCACGATATTTATTTACAATCTTCCGGCGTCGAGGCTTAAACGCAAACGCGTAACGCCTCCGCCTCCGGTGAAAGATAAAGATTGGGAAGAAATATCAAAGCGCTGGGAGAAAAATAATTCCCTCCTGGTCAATGAAATTGAATCTCTAAAAAAAGAGCGTAAAACATTTCTCGAGCAGATTGAGGACGGAAAGAAATTAGTCCAGGAGCAGATCGAGCAACTGGCGCGCGAAAAGGCCTGGCGCGAAAAAGAGGGCCAGATGGTCGAGAAGGTGAAGCATGCCGATCATGATCTTAAAGAAGAATTGCGCAAGACTCAGAACATTCTTAACGAAGGTCATTCCGTAAAACTCCGTCTTGAGATCGAAATCCAGGAGAATAAAATTACGATAGCCAAGTTTAAAGAGGAAGTCCGTTCCCTGATTGCCAAACAACTGGCTTGGGAGAAGGAATCGGAGGCCAATAAGAAGGAATTGCGTGAGTTGAAATTTACCAATGCGGAATTGAAGAAACAAAAGGATGACATTCAGTGGGTCACCAAGACCGACTACGACCTAGTAATGAGGAGATGCAGACAGCTTGAGGGTGAGATGTCCCGAATGACGCGTGACCGGAATTCACAGCAGTCGTCGGAACAGCCTGCTGTGCAACCGCCCGTCCAGACTTCACAGCAAATTCCTGAACCGCCCTTGGAACAGGTTCCTGAGCAAACATCCATAAAAGCGCCTGAACAGCCGTCTGAACCGGTTCCTGAACAACCTTCCGAAAAAGCGCCTGAACAGCCGTCTGAACCGGTTCCTGAGCAATCTTCTGAAAAAGTTCCCGAACAGCCGTCGGAACCGATTCCTGAACAAGCTCCCGAAAAAGTGCCTGAACTATCGACTGAATCGATCCTCGAACAATCACCTGAGAAAATTTCTGAACAGCCAACAGAACAGATTCCCGAACAAACTCCGGAAAAGGCTCCCGAATTGTCTTCCGGAAATATTCCGCAACAAGCGTCTCAACAATCATCAGATTCGTCTTCTGAACAAGTGTCTGAAAAACCGCCTGAACAACCTTCTCCGAAGGTTCCCGATCTGAATCCTGAACAAAGTCCGGAGAAAGATCCCGAGAAGAAGCCCGAAAGCTGATTATGCCGTCCGACTTTAAATTTTCTTCCCGTACCGACTGGGAAATGAGTGCTAACCGACTAAACGATGAGCTGGACCGTCTGCGATCAAGCGGTGCCGAAATCATCGATCTTACCGAATCTAATCCGACGCACTGCGGTTTTGACTATCCTAAAAGTCTTTTGCAGGCTTTTGAAAATCCAGACAATCTTCTTTATTCTCCTGAATCCAAAGGAATGTTTTCCGCACGACGGGTGATTGCCGATTATCATGGCGGGCAAGGCAAAAAGGTGGATCCGCAGTCGGTCGTTCTTACTTCGAGCACATCGGAGGCTTACACATTTCTGTTCCGGCTCCTTCTTAATCCTGGTGAGAAAGTACTGATCGCCCGGCCCAGCTATCCGTTGTTCCAATATCTGATCGAATTAGCTGATGCGGTCTATGATTTTTATCCGCTTATCTTTGAGAATGACCGATGGAGTATCGATTTGCGCGCGCTGGAAGAAGCGATCGATCCTACTACGCGCGTCATTGTGCTCGTGAATCCCAATAACCCGACGGGATCCTACATCAGCGCGGAAGAGCTCGATGAGCTGAATCGTTTATGTCTCCGCCATAATCT
>JAGNTT010000006.1 GCA_017987425.1 Candidatus Omnitrophota bacterium | reverse complement strand
TGGAGCTGTGTTCACGGGATCGAACGCTGGCGGGCCAACTGCGGCTGTTCAACGGGAATGAACCACGGCTGGCAGCAGCAGTGGCGCGCTCCGTTAAGAGAAGCTCTGGATTGGCTGCGCGACGAACTCGGTTCAATTTACCAGCATGAAATGGGAACTTTCACCGCCGATGTCTGGGAGTGCCGGGATGCGTATATCGATGTCATCCTCGACCGGCGCCGGGAATCGATCGAAGGATTTCTTCTCAAAAACATCACACGGCCGATCAATGATGATGAAAAGATCAGGGCGCTCAAGCTTTTAGAGATGCAGTACAACGCTCTTCTCATGTACACAAGCTGCGGATGGTTTTTTGATGATATCTCCGGTATCGAGACTCTGCAGATCGTCAAATATGCCGCCCGTGCCATTCAGCTGGCCAAGGAAGTCTGCGGAGCTGATCTCGAAGAGACGTTTGTTAAATTTCTGGAAAAGGCCCCGAGTAATCTTCATGAAATCAAAGACGGAGCGCAGGCTTACAGAACCATTGTGCATCCTTCCGTCGTCGATCTGTTGCGCGTGGGCGCGCATTATGCCATGACTTCGCTGTACGAAGAATATCCTTCCGAAGCGAAGATGTACTGCTACACCGTCAAGAGCGATATGTATGACCTCAAGGAGGCCGGACGTCTGCGTCTGGCCATCGGCCGCGGATGGGTGCAGTCAGACATTACTCTTGAAAAAGCCAATATCAATTTCGCGGTTCTCCATCTGGGCGATCACAATTTTATCGGGGGAGTGCGGAATATCAACGCGGAGGAATTCTTTGAAGGCCGCAAGAAGATTCTCGAAGCATTTTTACAGAGCAATATCCCGGAGCTCATAACGCTTATCAACAAATATTTCGGCCCGCAGAATTATTCGCTCTGGCATCTTTTTAAGGAAGAACAGCAGAAGATTCTGAATCTTGTTCTGCAGTCGACGATGGAAGACATCGACTCTTCATTCCGGCAGATTTACGAGCATCATTATCCGCTCATGCAGATCAAGAACGAAATCCGGCTGCCGTTGCCGCGAACACTGATCACGGTCGTGGAATTTATTTTAAACCGCGACTTATGCGATATTCTGGAACAGGAAAATATCAATATCGAACGCCTGCAGTCGATCGTCGATGAAATGAAACGCTGGGCGTTCAAACGTGATCAGGGTAATTTCGGTTTCGTGGCAAGCCAGAAGATCAGCGAGCTCATGAAGCGTCTCGAGCAGCAGCCGAAGAATATCGCTTTGGTCGAGACCATCGAAGCGGTTTTAAACACGATCAATCAGCTTACTCTTGATATTGATCTTTGGAAGGCTCAAAACATTTATTTCGCTATCGGCAAACAGCATTATTCCGAACGCAAACAGCAGGCCAAGGTTGATGAGCTTGCGCGCAAGTGGATCAAATCGTTCGAAAGACTTGGTGCTATCCTGCAGGTTAAAATTATTTAAAACTTTTATTATTTTATTTCATCGTTAAGTTATGAACAGGCGCGCCGGCGGTATCCTCCTCCACATAAGTTCTTTACCTTCCTCGTTCGGAATAGGCGATCTGGGGCCTGCCGCTTATCAGTTTGTTGATTTTCTCGTCAAGGCCAAACAGCGCTACTGGCAGATTTTACCAATCAATCCGACGGACGGCATCAACGGACATTCACCGTACAGTTCGTGTTCCGCGTATGCGGGCAATCTTCTGCTGATCAGTCCGGATCTTCTTAAACGCGACGGGTGGATTGGGGAAGATTCCTTCCGTCAGTTGCCCAAATTCAAGGCTTCCATCGTTGATTATCCCGCGGTTGCCGGCTGGAAGGAAAAGCTCATCCGTTCGGCATTCCGCCGTTTCCGCCAACAGTCCAAATCAGTGGATGCCTTCCGTTTGTTTTGCGACGAGCAGAAGCACTGGCTCAACGATTTTGCTTCCTTCAGCGTCGCCAAAGTGCAGTTTGAAGACCGTCCGTGGAATGAGTGGCCGAAGGGTATTCGTCTGCGCGATCCCCGCGCTCTGGAAGTGTTCAATCTGAAATTTGCGGAGCAAATACTTAAAATTAAATTTGAACAGTTTTTATTTTTCAAGCAGTGGGAAGAACTTAAAGCCTTTTGTGCGTCCAATGACATCAAAATGATCGGCGACATGCCGATCTATGTCAATTATGACAGCGTCGATGTCTGGACCAATCCAAAGTTATTCAAACTGGACAAAAATCTCAAGCCGAAATTCGTCAGCGGTGTTCCGCCCGATTATTTCAGCAAGACCGGACAACGTTGGGGAAATCCGGTTTATGACTGGAGACAATTAAAGAAGACCGGTTATGCCTGGTGGATCAGCCGCATCAATCACAATCTGATGCTGTTTGATGTTCTTCGCATCGACCATTTCCGGGGTTTCGCCGGCTTCTGGCAGATTCCCGCCCATCAAAAGGTTGCCATGTTCGGCCGCTGGATCAAGGCCCCTGGTACGGATTTCTTCCGCGCTCTTTTAAAGAAGCTGGGGGAAATTCCCATCATTGCCGAAGATCTCGGTTATATCACGCCCGATGTCATCAGGCTCGTCAAACGGTTCAAGCTTCCGGGCATGCGGGTTCTGTTGTTTGCGTTCGATGATTATTCCAAAGGGAATCCTCATCATCCTGAAAACTATCCGAAACAATCGGTCGCCTATACCGGCACGCACGATAATAATACAGTCCAGGGATGGTACCAAAAAGATGCGTCTTGGCACGCCAAGGAAAATGTGGCGCGGCATTTGAACGGACATCCGGCGGCCAAAGACGTCCACTGGGAATTTATTAAAGTGGTCTTGAATTCGGCTTCGAACACGGCCATTATTCCGATGCAGGATGTTCTGGGGCTCGGAGATGAGGCCCGCGTGAACCGTCCGTCGACGCTCTATCATAACTGGGAATGGCGGATGAAGCCCGGCGCTTTGAGAGTGAGGATCGTCAAGAAGCTGGCCCAGCTCACGCGCGCGGCCAAACGCGACCGCTAGATCATTGATTGCCTGCACGTTAGTATAATGCTATAGTTTGGGCAGGAAGGTGATTATGTTAAAAGCGGCAGGATTGTATATAGGTAAATCAGCGAAAGCGTTGTTCATCTGGACGATTGCGGCGACGTTCCTGTGTTCCGGTCTGATGCTCTGCTGCCAAGTCTTTTCATTCCAATCCAAGACACTCAAGGCCAAAAACGCTTCATGCTGTCATTCAGCCAAAGCTGATCATTTCCAGAAACAGGATTCCAAATCGTGCCAGTGCTGCAACCTCGCCAAACAAAGTCCCGACAGGGGGCACGGATCTTTTGAAATCGCCAAATCTTCGGATAAAACATTTGCCCACAAGGCGCTGACTCATGCCGCTCATTCAATGTCTCGCATCGAGTTGTCTTTGCCCGTTTATCACAGTCCTCCGCGGGCGCCTGCCGTTGCTATTTATCTGCAGTTATCCAACCTCCGACTTTAATTCTTTGATCAAATATATTTTCTTTGTTTTGACGCAGGGAATTCGTCTATTTTTTGTCCGGAAATTTAGGAGATGATATGAAAATTTTGAAATTAATTATGATCGTTGCGGGAATTGCGGGGATACTGGCCGCCGGATATTTCCTGGCTCTTCCCGAATCACAGACGCGGCATGAGCAAATGCACAAGGACGTGTACTATTGCCCAATGCATCCGACATATACCAGCGACCGGCCCGGGACATGCCCGATTTGTAACATGGATCTTATCAAGCGTAAACCGCAGGCTGCAGAATCAAAAAGTAAAGATCAGGGGGCTCCTTCCCGGATCGCGCCGCCGGAAGGTTACGTATCGGTCAAGCTGGATGACAAGCAGCGTCAGCTGATGGGGGTCAGAACGGTTACCGTCAAAAAGGAAATGGTCACAAAGAAGGTCCATGCCGTCGGTTTTGTGGCGCACAATACTGACCTTTATAAAGTGCAGAATGAATTCATCGACGCGTACAGAAATTATGTCACGGTTTATCGAGATTACCGTCGCTTTACCATCCGACAACGCGATTGGCAGGTCCATCGCGAACTCCAAAACAAACTCATCCAGGCAGAGCATGAATTGACGATGCTGGGACTGAACCAGGCACACATTGAAAATCTCAAGGACATCAAATGGTGGCAGACATGGGAACAGCCGGAGCTTGTGCTTTTCAGGGAAAGCAACAACTATTGGATTTTTGCCCAGATCTTTGAACGTGATATTGGTTTTGTGGAAGTGGGCCAGAAGGCTGTGGTCGAGATTCCGGCGTTCCATGAAAAGATGAACGGGGTCATCCGGTCTATCGGCGGTTACATCGATCCACAGACGCGCACGGTACGCGCGCTGATTGAAATAACCGGTTATCGCGGAGAATTGACCGCCAACATGATCGCTTATGTGGATATTTTGTCCGATCTCGATCAAAATCTGGTCGTGCCCAGAGACAGCGTCATGGACTTGGGAACCCGCAAGATTGTATTTATCGACCGCGGGGATGGCGTCTTTGATCCCGTCGACATCAAAGTCAGGTTTGAAGGAGATAATTATTGGTCCATCGACAGCGGCCTTAAAGAGGGAGATAAAATCGCGGCATCGGGAAATTTCCTGATGGATTCCGAAAGCCGAATGAAGGCGCATGTCATGACGGATGATCACGGAGCGGCGCATGAGCGGAATTGATAAGAAGGACGGATTGATCGCCCGGCTGATTGAGGCCAGCGCGCGCAACAAGTGGATTGTGATCACGCTGACCGTGGTCGCCATCCTGGCCGCGGTTCAGGCGGTCAAGAATGTCGCGCTCGACGCGATACCGGATCTCTCCGACACGCAGGTCATCGTGTATTCCAAATGGGACCGCAGTCCGGACATCATTGAAGACCAGGTGACGTATCCGATCGTGACCGCGCTGTTGGGTGTCCCCGGAGTCAAGGCGGTGCGCGGCGTCACCGATTTCGGTTATTCCTATGTGTACGTAATTTTCCAGGATGGAACGGATTTGTATTGGGCGCGCAGCCGTGTGCTTGAATATTTAAGCAAGATCACGTCCGACTTGCCCGACGGGGTCAAGACCGAGCTCGGGCCCGATGCCACCGGTGTGGGATGGGTCTTTCAATATGCGTTGGTTGATCATTCGGGAAAACAAGATCTTCAGAAACTGCGCAGTTTTCAGGATTGGTACCTGCGTTACCATCTGCAAAGTGTTCCTGGTGTGGCGGAAGTCCCGCCGCTAGGCGGGTTTGTCAAACAGTACCAGATCACAGTCGATCCCCGTAAGCTCCAGGCTTACAAAATTCCCATCACCAAAGTGATCGATGCTGTCCGTGCGGGTAACCAGGAATCGGGAGGGCGGGTCGTTGAATTCAGCGGCGCCGAATACATGGTCCGCGGCCGCGGGTATGCAAAGTCTATTGAAGATTTTCAAAATATCACCGTTGCGATAAGTTCTGAAGGTGTGCCTGTCCTTGTTAAAGATGTCGCCAGAGTCGCGATCGGTCCGGATATCCGCCGCGGAATTCTGGATTTAAACGGCGAAGGCGATGTGGTCGGCGGAACAATCGTGATGCGCCACGGTGAAAACGCGCTTCGTGTGATCGAACGTGTGAAGAAAAAAATTAAAGACGTCGAATCGTCATTTCCGGAGGGCGTGACGCTTGAGGTGACCTATGACCGAAGTGATCTGATCAAGCGCGCCATCGATACACTTTCACACCAGCTGATCGAGGAAATGATCATTGTGTCGATTGTGATACTCATTTTTCTCTGGCATTTTCCTTCCGCCATCGTGCCCATTATTACCATTCCGATCGCGGTCCTGCTCTCGTTTATTCCGTTCTGGGGGATGGGACTGACGGCCAACATCATGTCGCTCGCGGGCATCGCGATTTCGATTGGCGTGTTAGTCGACGGGGCCATCATCGAAGTCGAGAATGCCTACAAGAGGCTTGAGGAATGGAACAAGAATGGACGTAAAGAGGATTTTTACACGGTCCGCATCAATGCCATTAAGGAAGTGGCCCCTTCGGTATTTTTCTCTCTGCTCTTGGTTGCCGTCTCATTTCTTCCGGTTTTTACGCTGATGGATCAGGAAGGCCGGTTGTTCAAACCGCTGGCGCTCGGAAAAACATTCACCATGGCGATCGCGGCAATTCTGGCGGTGACGCTTGACCCGGCGGTGCGCATGCTTTTTACCCGGAGGGATCCGTTTACGTTCCGTCCCCAGTGGCTATCCCGTGCGGCGAGTTCAGTGATGGTGGGCAAATATCATCCGGAGGAAAAACATCCGGTCAGCAGAATTATTTTCCGGGTTTATGAACCGGTCTGCCGCTGGGTATTGCGGTTTCCGAAATCGACGATCGCGCTGGTCCTTGCTCTCGGTCTTGCGACTGTGCCCGTGGCAATGAAGCTGGGCAGTGAGTTTATGCCGCCGTTATGGGAGGGCGACATTCTTTACATGCCGACGACCATGCCGGGAATTTCAGTGGGAGAGGCTCAAAAGCTTCTGCAGACGCAGGACAAGATTCTCAAAAGTTTTCCCGAGGTTGAAAAGGTTTTCGGCAAGGCGGGACGCATGGACAGCGCCACCGACCCCGCTCCTTTGTCCATGATGGAGACAGTGGTATTGTTAAAACCTGAATCCCAATGGCCGTCGAAAATCACCCACGAGGAATTGATCCGTAAAATGGATGAGGCGCTGCAGATTCCAGGCACCTCGAATGCGTGGACGATGCCCATCAAAACCAGAATTGATATGTTGTCGACCGGCATGCGCACGCCGCTCGGAATCAAAGTGGTGGGTGCTGATCTCGAGGAAATCGAGAAGATCGCGGTCCGACTGGAATCGATTATCAAAACAGTACCGGGCGCGCGGAGTGTTTATGCCGAGCGGGTGGCTGGAGGATATTTCCTTGATTTTGATCTCAAGCGCGAACGGCTTGCCCGTTACGGTCTGTCGGTTGAAGACGCGCAGAAGACCATTGCCTCGGCGATCGGCGGGGAGACGGTGACGACGACCGTGGAAGGGCCGGAACGTTATTCCGTCAACGTCCGTTATCCTCATGACCTCAGGCAGGACCCTGATCGTTTACGGGAGGTTCTTCTAGCGACACCTTCCGGCGCGCAGATTCCGATGGCGGAAATTGCCGATGTCGTTGTGCGCACCGGTCCGTCGATGATCCGCAATGAGAACGGCCTTCTGGCCGGTTATGTCTATGTG
Organism: Candidatus Omnitrophota bacterium; assembly: GCA_017987425.1. Classification (GTDB taxonomy): domain Bacteria; phylum Omnitrophota; class Gorgyraeia; order Zapsychrales; family Fredricksoniimonadaceae; genus JAGNTT01. The sequence goes on along the minus strand of JAGNTT010000006.1, from coordinate 21,467 downwards.
GATGTCGCCGGCCGCGATATCGGCGGATTTATCGAGGAAGCTCAACGTATGGTCAGCGGGGAAGTGAAGCTGCCGACCGGTTATGCGCTCGTCTGGAGCGGTCAGTACGAAAACATGCAGCGCGTGCAGGAGCGTCTCAAACTTGTGGTGCCTTTGACGCTGTTTTTGATTATCTTTCTTTTGTTTCTCAATACGCGTTCCTGGTTTAAAACCGGACTGGTGCTTTTGGCTGTGCCGTTTTCTTTGATCGGTGCTGTTTGGTTATTGTGGGTTTTAGGTTACAATATGTCGGTCGCCGTCTGGGTCGGTATGATTGCGCTGATGGGTTTGGACGCCGAGACCGGGATTTTCATGCTGCTTTTCCTGGATATGTCCTACGAACGGGCGCTCAAAGACGGGAAGCTCAGAAATCGGGAAGATTTGATTGAGGCCATTGTCTCCGGCGCGGTCAAAAGAGTTCGGCCCAAAATGATGACGGTCATGGCGGCATTTGCGGGTCTTCTTCCTATTATGTGGTCGACAGGTGCCGGCGCCGATATGATGCAGCGCGTTGCCGCTCCGATGGTGGGCGGGCTCGTGACATCGTTCATTTTAGAGCTGATCGTTTATCCGGCTGTTTTTTATTTATGGAAATATAACGGAGAGTTGAAAAGATTTACACCCGGGTTTCAGGCAAACTTAAATGTCACTACTTAAACTGGAGGTCATAAGATGAAATCAATTGTTTTGATGTTATTGGTTTTGAGTGTTTCATGTCCGGCTTTTGCTGAAGACCAGGCGCCTGCGGCGGCAGCCGGGGCTGCAGCTCTGGTTGAAGTTGGAAATAAACTTTGTCCTGTCAGCGGCGAGAAAGTCGGCGACATGGGCGATCCGATTCCAGTAGAACATAACGGAAAGATTTACCATCTTTGCTGCGCGATGTGCGCCAAGGATTTTAAGAAAGATCCTGAGAAGTACAGCAAGATTGCCGAAGATGAAGTGGCTGCGGAGAAATCGGGATCGTAATCAGGAAGATAGTTGATGGGTGATGGTTGATAGAAAGATCAAGTAAGTTAGCTTCTATCAGCCATCGCCTATCTGCCATCCACGATGTTTATGAACGCATTCGATCATCTCCACCCGATGCTGGTCCATTTTCCGATCGCGTTTTTTACAGGCGCGTTTATTCTTCAGGCGGGATATTTTATTTTCCGAAAAGAATCCATGCGGCAGGCTGCGCTCTGGGTTTATATTCTCGCGGTGTGTTTCACCCCGCTGACAGCCTGGACGGGATTGACCGAGGAATGGAAGCATCGTATAAATCATCCGGTTCTGACCATACATAAGAATTCTGCCTTCTTCGTTCTGGCTGTTTCATTCGCCAGTATTCCAGTTCTTTGGATATTTCAAAAGAAATCCAGGCGAACGTTCGATTGTGCACTGATGTTTTTTATGGTTCTCCTTGTTGCCGGGACCATGTTGACGGCTTATAATGGTGGACGTCTTGTTTATGAATACGGCGTCGGTGTCGAACAATGAAGGGTTTGGTCCTATGATGCATGAAATTTTTCTCGCTTTTGTTCCGATCTTTTTCGCGGTCGATCCCATCGGTTTGATTCCCATCTTCGCATCGCTCACGTCCGGCCTCACTCATGAAGAAAAGAATAAAATTATCGTCCAGTCGCTGTTGACCGCGTTATGCCTTTCGATCGGTTTTATTTTTCTTGGAAAATGGATCTTTTCGCTGCTGGGAATCACAATCGGCGACTTTATGATTGCCGGCGGGGCTATTCTTTTCTGTCTGTCGATGATTGACTTGATGAGCTTGGGTAAAGCCAAGCACCTTTCAAAACATGATTTAGGCGCCGTTCCTATCGGAACCCCTTTAATTGTCGGTCCGGCGGTGCTGACTCTTTCCCTGATGCTGATCTCTGTACACGGCGTCGGAATCACTCTTATTGCCGTCATTGCTAATCTTATGATCGTAGGCGTGGTGTTTTTGGCCTGCGACCGTATTATGAGAATTTTAGGAGAGCCTGGAGCGAGAGCGCTTTCAAAAGTGATGGCGCTCCTGCTTGCCGCCATCGGCGTCATGATGGTCAGGAAAGGTATTGTCGAAATATTAACCGCTTTTAAGCCCGGTCCATAACATGACAAAACTTATTCGAATCGGAAAAGATAAAGTCGGAGTTCCTCCCGGTTCGCTCGTTTATGTGGGGGAAAAACCCGCGATATCAACACGGATCACCCTGTTTAATTATGATTCCGACCGTTATGTAGAGAAAAAAATAACCAGTCTTGATGAATGTGTTCCCTTCAAAGATCAAAAGTCGATCACCTGGATCAATGTTGACGGGCTTTCGGACACAGCTGTGATTGCCAGGCTGGACCAGGTTTTTGGTGTCCATCCGCTGGTTTCGGAGGATATTCTTAATACCAACCAGCGTCCGAAGATGGAAGATTACGGCGATTATATTTATATCGTTTTGAAAATGCTTTATATCGAGCGGCCGTCGCAGGCAATTGTTTCGGAACAGCTAAGTCTCATCATAGGTTCCAACTATGTTCTTTCTTTTCAGGAACAAGAAGGGGATGCTTTTGACAATATTCGTGACCGTATCCGCACGTGCAAGGGACGCGTGCGTAAAATGGGGTCTGATTATCTGGCCTATGTGCTTTTGGATACGATCGTGGATGAGTATTTTCTGGTGCTTGAGAAAATTGAAGAGGACATCTCGCAGGTGGAAGAGAAACTCATGTCCAGTTCAGGCAAGGTGAATGCCGCCGAAATCCACCACCTCAAGCGTGACCTTATTTTGCTGCGTAAACAAATCTCGCCGGTCCGTGAATTGGTCAATGCCCTGCAGAGAGCGGATTCAAAACTTGTTCATAAAGCGACGGAGGTTTATCTGCGGGATCTTCATGATCACATCATCAGCGTCGTCGACGCGGTTGAGTCGTTCCGTGATATCATCTCCGGCCTGCACGATATTTATCTCTCCAGTATAAACATTAAGATGAATGAAATCATGAAGGTTCTGACCGTCATTTCAACAATATTTATTCCGCTGACGTTCATCACGGGTATTTACGGAATGAATTTCGAGAATATGCCTGAGCTCAAATGGGAGACCGGGTATTTTGAAATTCTCTCGGTCATGCTGGTTCTGGCTTTGGGTATGGTCTTGCATTTTAAACGAAAGAAGTGGCTTTAACCCTCCATAGCCGTTATTGCCTCAATAGTTTTGAAGGAAAAAATGTTTTTTCGATCGGTCTTCCGTGTTTTTTCATCTGTTTTTGTGATTACGCTCATCGCCTTGATGATCGTGGTTGCCAGCGGTTATTATTATCTGACGAACACAAACCAGGGCGCGCGCTGGCTCTTTGATTATGTCGGCGGGCATTACCTCGGGGCCAAGACGTTCCAGTACAGGGACCTTCAGGGTACGATTTCTAGCGGCGTCAAACTTACCAGCGTAAGGATCACAGACTTGGATAGATTCACGACCCGCAGTCTTATTTTGATCCAGCATCTGGAGCTGGCTATTCCGGCTTTTGATATTCACAAGATGAGCATCAAGGTCAGAAACGGGCGCGTAAAATTTCCATTGTCTGACCCGCTCGGTTTCTACGGGACATTTAAAGACGGCGAGATCGACGTCAATGTCTATTGCGGCATTATTGATGTCAGGGAAATTGTGACGGTCGTCAAGAATCAGCTGAGTCTGCACAATCTTAAAGGAACGGCCAAAGATGCGTCCATGACCATCAAAGGGCCGTATAACAAACCCGTTTTAGCCGGTGAATTCTTGCTGGAGGATTTTCGGTATCTGGGTTTTTCTTTAAGCCTGCTTCCTGCGACGTTTCATTACACTCTCGGTAAGGATAATAACGGTGTTCAGTGGAATGGTGAACTTTCCGTTCCATCCGGTGTTGTCACCTCGCGTCTGACGAAAATCAATCTCAGTCCCAGCAAGTTACTTTTTAAAGGGCCGTTTCGGAATCCCGGACTTGATATTCACGGGTCATCGAAGGTTAATCAAACTTTGATTAATATCGCGTTGAGCGGAACAAAGGTTAAACCGGAGTTAAGTGTCACTTCCAATCCGCCTAAAACCAAGAATATCCTTCTGGTTATGCTGGCAACAGGGCAGGAGCTGGTTGTTCCGCACAATTTCTCCGGTAAGGAACGTCTGTTTGGCGGTTCGGACAGCGACTTTGTCGATTATTTCACATTTTCTTCATCTGAGTCTCCGGACGCGATCGGATTGACTGATTTTACCGTCAATATGCAGGACAACACCAAATGGCTCGGCATCAAGAGAAGAGTGACGGACCAGCTTAAGGTAGGCATCAATCTGCAGGAAACCCGCGCGGCCACGGGAGAAAATACGGACGTCACGCGCACCGTCGGAGGCGAAGTCCAGGTTTCCGATCATATCACCCTTGGAGTGGACAAGAAGGTCTCCCAGACAAGCACGGCCGTTTCCGACCCGCAGACATCCACCTCCCAGCCTAAAGACAGCGGGATGGATGTCATGATTAAGTATAAGAAAAATTTCTGATTCCGCGCCCGCCAGCTGATAGAAACAGCCAAAAGAAACTGTTTGACCTGAGAAAAAATTTTGTTAGAATCTGTAATATTTTGTATTACAAGGAAAGAAGGTCTATGTCTAAACAAAGTGCAATTATCGGGTTTTTATGTTTACTTATGGCAGTTGTATGCGTAAGTTCTCGCGCCCAGGCGCAGGACCGGGAGCTGAATGTCATTTCCACCAACAGCATAGTCGCCGACTGGGTTCGCCAGGTGGGTGGAGATTTGATTAAACAGTCCGTTCTGGTGGGAGCGGACAGCGATCCGCACACCTTTGAGCCCACACCGCAGGAAACCGTTTTATTGAAGGAAGCGGATATTGTTTTCGAGATAGGTCTTCATCTGGAACCGTGGCTCGACAAGCTGTACAAATCCTCGGATTCGAAAGCCATGCGGTATCGTCTTACCCAGGGATTGATGCTCATTCATATGGACGGTCTAAAACGGGGAGAGACGGAAATCGATCCGCATGTTTGGCACGACATCGGAAGCGTCATCATGATGGTCCAGGCTATCTGTAATGTTCTGATGGATGAAGACCCTGCGCATGAGGCCCAATATCGTAAGAACACCGAAGCCTACTTGAAGCAACTTTCCGATCTTGATGTCTGGATATTTGATGAAGTCATTAAAATTCCCAATGAACGACGCAAGCTGGTTACGTCCCACGATACATTCAGGTATTTTGCCAGACGTTATGGGTTTCAGATAATCGGTGCGGTGATTGAGTCGGCCACTACCGAGGCGGCCGATCCTTCGGCGGCTCAAATTGCCCAACTGGTCGAGAAAGTTAAAAGTGCCGGGGTTCCCGCCATTTTCGTCGAGAATGTCGCCAATCCGCAGATGGTCAATACGGTTGCCAAAGAAGCGAACGTGCGCGTTGCTCCGGAACTTTATTCGGACGCGTTAGGCAAGCAAGGCAGCGAAGGTGATGATTATTTAAAAATGATGAAGTACAACGTCGAGACAATTGTCGGAGCTCTGAAATGACGGTTAAAGCCGCGTTTCCATATTGCGGGCATAAACATGCCCATCCCAAAGCCGATGCCCTGGCGATCGAGACCTGGGATTTGTCGACGGGTTATCCCGGCGATGAAAGAGCAGCGCTGACCAGTATCAACATCGCTGTTCCGGCGGGGACTTGCGTGGCGCTGGTGGGACACAACGGCGCAGGGAAGTCCACGCTGCTTAAGACCGCCGCCGGGCTTCTGCCCATCCGTTCGGGGGATATGCGCATTCTCGGGCATGCGATCGGGCGCTGTCATAACCGGGTTGTCTATTTGCCGCAGCGCAGCGAGATCGATTGGCAGTTTCCCATGAACGTCGGCAGGCTGGTGATGAGCGGGCGCTATGTACATCTGGGCTGGATGCATCGTCCCGCAGCCCATGACAAGAAAATCATCGCTTCGGCCATGGAGCAGCTGGATATTTCCGATCTGGCGGAACGTCAGATCAGTCAGCTTTCCGGCGGACAGCAGCAGCGCGTGCTTTTGGCCCGCGCGGTCGCTCAGGGCGCTGATTTATTTTTGCTTGATGAACCGTTAAATGCCATCGACACGCAAACACGGGAAATCGTTTCACGTGTCCTTAAAGATTTAAGAAAGAACGGCAAGACGGTGGTCGTGGCGACACATTTTATCGATCAACTGGCCAGCGATTACGACGGCGCTGTTTATCTGAGTGAAGGAAAACAGGTGACCCCCGCTCCCGGAAGTTTTACCGGAAAGAAGATAGGTAAAAAATGATCGAATGGCTTTGTGAACCGTTTCGGTATTCATTCGTGTCTTCGGCTCTTTTGGCGTCCTGTGTGATCGGAGTTACGTGCGCTGTGCTTGGCGTTTATGTCGTTTTGCGCCGGATGGCCAATATCGGCCATGCGCTCACGCACAGCGCCTTGCCCGGTCTGGTTATCGCTTATTTGCTGGGAGGAAATCTTTTTGCGGGCGCCGCGATAGCCACAATGCTCACGGCATTCGGCATCGGTTTTATTTCCAAGAATAAAGAAGTTTATGAAGACACAGCAATCGGGATTATTCCGACGGCAATGTTTGCGTTTGGGATTCTGCTGATGAGCAAAGCCAAGTCGTTTCGTGATCTTTCTTCCATGCTGTTCGGAAATATTTTAGGTGTCGGAAGAGATGATTTGATCATGATTATTTCTATCGGGCTGATTGTCCTGGGGGTCATGGCGCTTTTCTATAAAGAGTTTGAACTTTTTTCAGTGGATCCGGATTATGCCCGGACGATCGGTATACCGCTGGAACAGCTCCGTTATGCGCTTCTTGTTCTTTTAGCGTTGACCGTTGTCGCCGGCATCCAGGCCGTGGGAACAGTGCTCACCAACGCTCTTTTGATTGCCCCGGCCGCGGCGGCCAGGCTTCTGACCAACCGGTTCCAGAACATGGTCATGATCGCGGCGGGCATAGCTGTTGTATCCAGTTTCAGCGGCATTTATCTTTCGTATTATTTCGGTTTATCATCCGGCGCTGCGATCGTTTTTGTATGCACGCTTGCGTTTGCCGTATGCTGGGCCATTAAACGTGTACGCACATCGTCGTAGGTGAGGAGGCCGTATGAGGAAAGCTAAGACAAAAGAAAAAGACGTCGAGGTTGTCACATTCAAAATGGACAAGTCGCTAAAGCAGGCGATGCGCGGCATCGAGAACCGTTCGGAGTTTATCCGTTCGGCGATTTTAATTGCGCTTAATAACGTCTGCCCGTTTTGCCGGGGAACCGGTGTATTGACCCCGCATCGCAAGAAACACTGGAATGAATTGGTCGGCCATCACAAAATTAAAGAATGCGGCGAGTGCCACGAAAATGTTTTTGTTTGCCAGTGATGCTGAGCTATAAGATTTACCGGCACGATTGAAAAGTGTCAGACCGGGGTGTACTATAGTGACATTGTTAATATCATCAAATCTTATGAGAAAACTCCAAAAATTATTCAGCGTTATCTTGATAGCTTTCGCGGTCCTGTCTCCGTCCCGGACTTTTGCCGATTTAGTGATTGAGCCGGGCAGGCAGGTGGCGTTGCATTATGTGCTCTCCATAAACAGTCAAGCCGTTGAATCGACGCAAGGGAAAGAACCGTTAAGATTCGTCGTCGGAAGCAACAGCGTCATCCCCGGACTGGAAAAACAGCTGATTGGGATGTCGGCCGGCCAGGAAAAGAAGATCATCGTGGATGCGGTCGATGCCTACGGTCCGGTCGATGGCAAAGCATTTAAAGAAGTTCCCAGGTCCATGATGCCCCAGGGTTTCGAGATCAAACCCGGCGTTGTCGTGGAAGTCGATGATCCCCAGGGCGGATCGTATCCAGGCGTCGTCTGGGAAGTCAAACAGGATTCCGTGGTCCTGAATTTCAACCATCCTTTGGCCGGTCAGACACTCGAATTCGACGTCAAAATTCTCGCCATTGAATAATAATGCATCAGTCCAAGCGGTATAAAAAATCGCTTTTCATCTTTCGCCGCGACCTGCGTTGTGATGACAATACCGCATTGATCCACGCCCTGGAATGTTCTCTCGAGGTCATCCCGTGCTTTATTTTTGATCCCCGTCAGACCGAAAATCATTCCTATAAAAGTGAACCCGCCTTTGTTTTTATGCTCCAGTCTCTGGAAGATCTCCAGTCCCAACTGGTCAAACGTGAGGGCAGACTTTTTTTGTTTGAAGGCGCGGCCGAAGAAGTTGTGGGGCGTTTGATTGCCGATGAACAGATAGAGGCAGTTTACGTCAATGAAGATTACACTCCGTTTAGCGTGAAGCGCGATCTTTCGATCAAGAAAGTTTGTGCGGCGCGGAGTATTGATTTTCATTCGTCTGCCGATGCCTTGCTTAATGAGCCGCGTTCGGTCAGCAAGGAAGGCGGCGGTGTTTATACTATCTTCACTCCATTCTTCCGCAAAGCATCTCTCATTGAGGTCAAAGAGCCTGTTGTGAATAAATATAAAAATTTTTTCACCGGAAAGTTCAGGTTGGAAATTCCCGGTCTGATTGAGAATGTGAGCCGTTTAGTTACGCCTTCGGTGAAGGGCGGAAGGTCCGAGGCGCAGAAAATTCTAAAGAATTTGGAGATGTTTACCGATTACGAACGCCGGCGCGACATTCCGGCTGAAGCGGCGACAACATCATTGTCCGCTCACCATAAATTCGGCACGTGTTCCATCCGGGAAAGTTATCACGCCGTGCGTAAACAACTGGGACTAGGTCACACGCTTATTCGGGAATTATACTGGCGGGATTTTTTTACGCACATCGCTTATCATTTCCCTCATGTGTTTGGTCACTCGTTTTATGAGGAATATGACGTCATTGTTTGGTCAGCTGATAAACAGAAATTCAAGCGATGGTGTGAAGGGACAACCGGTTTTCCCATTGTGGATGCGGGCATGCGCGAATTAAATTCAACCGGCTTCATGCATAACCGCGTGCGTATGATTACGGCATCTTTCTTGGTGAAAGATCTTCACATTGATTGGCGTTTGGGAGAAAAGTATTTTGCCCAAAAGCTTGTCGACTATGACCCCTGCGTCAATAACGGCAACTGGCAGTGGGTGGCATCCACCGGCTGCGATCATCAGCCGTATTTCAGGGTGTTCAATCCCTGGCTTCAGCAGAAACGTTTTGATGACGACTGCCGGTACATAAAGAAATGGATTCCGGAATTAAAGAATGCGCCGACGGGAATTATTCACAGCTGGTCCGCCGGTGCGGATTTATTCGGCGGAGAATATCCGTCTCCTATGGTCGATCATTCAGCCGAAAGTCAAAAGGCCAAAGAAATGTTCAAGTCTGTTAAAGGAAAAGAAGTTTAGATCAGATGGTGTTGACGATGAGTACAGGGCAGGTGGCGTTGCGCAGGATTCTCTCCACGCGCGGCCCTAAAAATAACCTGTCGGACACAGGATGCACATCGGTGCCCAGAATGATCAGATCGTAATTTTCTTTTTGAGAAACTTCCAGAATTACCTGTTCGGGTTCCGTTCCAACCTTGACCTCGGCCTTGGCCGGGATGCCTTTGGTTTCTCCATCCTTGCGAAGATCTTCCAACATACGTATCGAATTCTTTAACTGGCGTTCAAAAATATCGTCGTGCATGAGCGCGTGCCAGTCGTGTTTTTCTTTGACGACTACGTTAAGGATGGTGACTGTCTCTGTTTCCCGTGAAGAGAGGAGATATCCGAATTCAACCGCATATTTGGAGGCGAGCGATCCGCTCGTCGGGATAAGGATTTTTTTGGGCGACCAGAATTGACTGGCATCTTTGGCGTGCACGATGGCGGTGGGGCATGGCGCGAGGCGTATCAGTGAATCGATGACGGAAGAAAATAATGTTTCCGAATTATTCGATTGCTCGGAAGCGCCTAACAAGAGAAGGTCGTAATCTTTTTGGCATTCATCGAGGATGGTGTTCACGGGATCCGATCCCGGCACCAGTTTCGGAACGACTTCTTTTTGGGGAAACAAAAGTTTGGACGGCGTGCTGCCGGCGGGATTCTTAGCCCGTGAATCTGGCGGCACAACGCTAAAGAGCGTGACGGAAGACCCGTTCTTTTTGTCAATTTCCTGGAGAATCAGGGACTTGATCGAGAGCATTATGCGCGAACGGTCGCTTTCCTCGCGGTTGCGCAGAGGAACCAGGATACGGTGAATGCGCGCGATCGGGCTCGTACGGTTGGCGTCTTCTTCTTTGATGCGCGCGATTTCCTCGTCACTCATGGGAACGTGTCTTAAAGTGTAACGTAAGGCGATCGGCGCAAACAGCGTTGTTATGACTGCCATAAGTACAATGATCGAATAAAAATCTGTCGTTAGAATTCCAAGCGAAAGACCAATAGTGGCTACAATAATTTCCATTGCCCCGCGGGCGTTGAGCGCTGCGCCGAAACTGAGAGCCGTCCAGTGGTTGACCCTTCCGATTAAACGGGCGCCGAGATATGTGCCGAGTATTTTGCTGGCTGTTGCAATCCCTATAACGATCACGGCCATGGTAAGAACTTCTGGTTTCAGAAGATTTCCCAAATTGACTTTGAGACCGGCGATCGCAAAAAACATGGGAGCGAAAATTCCCATGGTCATGGATTCAATGCGTTCGTGTACGAATTGCGGCAGGCGAGGCATTTGCGTAAAAACGATGCCGATCATAAATGCCCCGAAGAGTGGTTCCAGATTCAGCAGGTGTCCCAATGTTCCCCAGGCGAAAGCCATGAGAACCACGAGAGTAATGTATCGTTGAGGGCTTTGGATTTCATCCTGCACAAAAATGAGGGCCTGTCTGACCAGCCATCTGCCGACAGTAAAACTCAAGACGATGAATAACAAAACACTGCCGACGGATTTAGCAATGCTTAAAGAATTGACACTTTGGCCCGCGGCCAGTCCCGAAACTATCGATAGGATCATCCAGCCTACCGTATCATCAATCATGCCTGTGGCAATGATGGCCTGTCCGATATCACGTCGGATCAGATTGAGATCAATCAGGATTTTGGCGATTACGGGAATCGCCGAGATGGACATCGAAGTCGCCAAAAAGAGCGCGAAGATGAGGCGTTGCGAAGGTTGGTTCAAAAAATGATCGGGGATCAGCATCCCGAGGGTAAAACCGCTTACGAGTGAAACAGTGAGTCCGCCTGCCGACGTGCCCATGACGCTCTTAGCTTTGCGCGCAATAAGTTTTAAGTCCGTCTCAAAACCGGTCAATAATAGAAGAAGCATCACGCCCATAAGGCTGAGGACTTGCAGGAAGTATTTAGGCGCCGGATTCTCCGGAGAAAAAATGTAGTGAACAAAAGGAAAGATCGCGCCCAGGCAGGATGGACCAAGAAGGATTCCGGCGAGGATTTCTCCGATAACAGAAGGTTGCCCCAATCGTCGGGCGATCTCGCCGAGCATTCGCGCGGAGGCCAATAGCAGAGTGATCTGCAATGCGAGGATGAACATCTCGCTGTGAGCGGTTCCCTGCATGTTCATTTCCTTTAGGTGGTTTTTAAAAATGCCAGTTTAAGTTAACGGCATGCGATACAAAAGTCAAGCGCTTTGGTCGGCATCGTCAGCGCGACGAGGATTTTTTAATGAGGAATTGGCAATAGATGCAAAAGGTTGGTGATTAAAAGCATGGTGCATAAGCCGAGCATGACGCCCCAGGCGGTCAGGTTGGCGCCGCCTTCCTCGATAGCTTCAGGTAGAAGTTGGGCGATGGTCATGTGGATCATGGCGCCGCCGGCAAATCCGAGTCCGATGGGCAGCAGGGGTTCGAACAGCCAGGCGACTAAAGCCGCGGGCACGGCCATGACGGGTTGCGGGATACTTGAGAGAATAGATGCTCTGGCGCAGCGGGCGGTTGAAACGCCTTCGGCTTTTAGAGGAAGGGAGATGGCAATGCCTTCCGGAATGTTGTGCACAGAAATGGCGATCGCCATGACCAGACCGAATTCAAGATTGCCTGTCGCAAAACCGACGCCGATCGCAATGCCTTCCGGAATGGAATGCAGGAACATGACGATAAATATAAGGAGACTGCGTTTGGAAAATCCCTGCGACCTTTCAATCGATCGGGTGTCATGGCTGCGGACCAGTTTTTCGGTGTACCAGAAAAACAGTGAGCCCAAAAGCAGTCCAATAATCACCATGTAAGCCGCCCCGGGAATTCTTTCTTTAAGAGAAATGCCTTCCTGGGCCAGCGAAAAAACGGAGGCGGAAATCATCATGCCGCCGGCGAACGCGCACGAGAAAGCGCGGAGAATTTTGGAATTATTTTTAACGTAGTGGACGGGAATTGCGCCCAGGCCTGTGGCAATCGCGCTGATGATGCCGGTCCAAAGGGACCAGAGAACAACGTTGTGCTCTTGCATGAGATCTCCTGAAAATCGAACGCGCCTATGATATCACGGCGTCTAGGCGATGGAAAAGGTTTTATCCTTAATTTTTGAGTTTGCGATGATAGAAATGTGAAGATTTCGTTAATGTGGTATCGTCCGGCCGGAAGAAATAATTCAGTGAAGGAGTGATATGGGTTAATTCGATATAGATTTACATCATATTGTAATATATATGTTTAGGTGAATTTATAAGAAACTTGTCCGACACGCATTTTGCCTAATGAACACTTAATCTCTCCTTAACACAATCTTAATCAAAGCCGACTAAAATTCGATTAACTTTGATAACCGAAAAAGAAAGGAACATCGGAATGAAGCGATTGACAATCTTATTAACGGCTTTGGTTTTCCTGTCGACCACGGCGGTCAGCCATGCGGCAACGACCCAGGTCGATTCTCTTATCGAAAAGCTGATCGATAAAGGCATTTTGACAAAAGCAGAGGCTAGAGAGATCAAACAGGAAATTGTCGGTGATGAAAAGGCATTGCGTGAAGATGCCATGAAGACAAGCATTCCTGAATGGGTCCAGAAAACAAAGATCAAAGGTGACGCCCGCGTCCGCTATCAATATGAACGCAGAAAGAACGATACGGAAGCCAGAACGCGCGGCCGTGTCCGTTTGCGTCTCGGTGTGGACAGCAAGATTACTGATCAATGGAAAGTCGGTGCGGGGTTGGCCACCGCTGAAGTCGGCTCAACCAGCGATGATCACCGTTCCACTAATATGACCTTTAACGACAGTTTCCGCCGCGGCGATATCCGCCTCGATTATGCGTTTGCCGAATATCAGCCGGTTCCCTGGGCCAAGGCTGTTGCCGGTAAATTTGTGAAGACCGATTATCTTTGGACGCCGACCGATCTCTTGTGGGATTCCGACATCAATCCTGCCGGCGGCAGTCTTCATTTAGAACATAAAGTTTCGGATACTTTAACCGCCTATTTGAACAATGGTGTTTGGGTTATTGATGAAAACGGCAAAACCGACCGCACCGATCCGTTCTTGGGGTATGCGCAGGCCGGTATCAAATCCAAAATGGGAAGCGTAGATGCAAATTTGGCCGGTGTATATTACGGTTTTGCCGGAGTTAAAGGCATCGCTCTTGATGGAACATCCTCGACAAACACATTGACGGGTGGCGTATTGCAGAATGATTACGATTCGATCGGTGCTTCCGCTGAAGTCGGTCTCACAAATCCGCTCGGTTGTGAAAAGATCGAACGTCTGGCATTATTCGGTGATTATATTCACAATAGCGATCCCGATGACAACGCCACAGGCTGGGCCGCAGGAGTTAAGATTGGCGATGCCAAAGTCGTGGGCAAAAATCAGTGGCAGGCCCGGTATCAGTACTCCCATTTAGGGAAGGATTCCTGGATTGATGCGTTCCCGGATTCAGACCGTTTGGGCGGAGCCACTAATGTTAAAGGGCATGAGTGGATCCTTGAATACGGTCTGGCCAAGAATGTCACGCTCGGTCTGGATTATTACCTGGATGACGTTATTACAGGTTCCGAGAACCGCCAAAAGCTGATTCAAGCTGATTTGAACTTAAAGTTCTAATTTTAGATTTTCAAACTTTCATGAATGATGTACTATAAAACATAATTTTAAGGAGATACCAATGACAAAAGGTAAATTAATATTAAGCACACTGATGGCGGTTTCCGTCGCTCTTCCGGTATTGGCTGCGGACATCATCAAGGTTGACGGATCCAGCACCGTGTTCCCCATTACGGAAGCTGTCTCCGAGGAATTCGGTAAAACAGGCGGCGGTAAAGTCATGGTCGGGATTTCCGGAACCGGCGGCGGTTTCAAACGCTTTTGCCGCGGGGAAACGGACATCTCGAACGCGTCCCGTCCCATCAAGTCTACTGAAAAGACAGCCTGCAAGGAAAGCAGCATTGATTTCATCGAACTTCCCATCGCTTACGACGGATTGGCTGTCGTCGTAAATCCTAAAAACACATGGGTCGATTATTTGACCGTTGAAGAATTAAAGAAAATCTGGTCCCCGGATTCGCAGGGAACAGTGACCAAGTGGAGCCAGGTCAGAGACGGCTTCCCGGATGAACCGATCGTCCTTTACGGGGCCGGTACGGATTCCGGAACATTCGATTATTTCACAGAGGCCATTAACGGTAAGTCTGGCTCAAGCCGCGGCGATTATACCGCCAGTGAAGATGACAACGTTCTTGTTGAAGGTGTCGGCAGTGAAAAGGGCGGACTCGGATATTTCGGTCTTGCCTATTATGAGCAGAATAAGGACCGTCTGAAAATTGTTCCGATCGAAGACGGCAAGAGCGACAACGGCGAAGGCCCGATCGCTCCGTCCATGGAAACAGTTATGGACAACACTTATCAGCCCTTGGCCCGTCCGATCTTCATCTATGTCAGCGCGGCTGCAGCTCAGAAAGCCAATATCGCCAAATATGTTGAATTCTATCTGGACAATGCCACCGAGCTTGTCGAAGAAGTCGGATATATTCCTCTTCAGCCGGAATCCTACGAAGCTGCCAAGCACCGTTTTGAGAGCCGCATCAAGGGATCTGTATTCTCCGGCGGCGCCAAGGTTGGCGTCACTATGGCCGAATTGTTAAAAATGGAAAAATAATGTTTAGACGGAAGAACTCGTTTTTGAAATTCAAGGAAAGAGTGATCGAGGGGCTGCTGTTTTTATGCAGCCTCTTGTCCGTCTTCACGACGGCCGCGATCATTTACATCCTTCTTTCTGAAACGATCCAGTTTTTCAAGGTCGTCCCTATTATGGATTTCCTCACCGACAAAGAGTGGACGCCTCTTTTTACCAACAAGCATTTCGGAATCCTTCCGTTGCTTTCCGGGACGGTTTTAACGACGCTCATCGCTCTTGCGGTGGCAGTGCCGGTCGGTCTGATCAGCGCCGTGTATCTCAGCGAATACGCGCATTCCAAGGTGCGGACTGTGGTCAAGCCGCTCATGGAAATTCTGGCCGCCATTCCGACGGTTGTTTACGGTTATTTTGCGCTTCTCTTTGTTACACCGCTTCTACGTAAAATCTTCCCCGACATCTCCGGCTTTAATTCGTTGTCGGCAGGGCTTGTTATGGGGATCATGATCATTCCGCTTATTTCTTCATTGAGCGAAGATGCCATGCACGCTGTTCCTGCGCGTTTGAAAGAAGCGGGGTATGCGCTGGGTTCCAATAAATTGCAGGTGGCTTTTTTTATTGTGCTTCCGGCCGCCTTATCGGGCGTGATCGCGTCAATCATCCTTGCGGTTTCAAGGGCGATCGGGGAGACCATGATCGTTGCTATTGCCGCCGGTCAGCAGCCGCATTTGACATTCAATCCGCTTGTCCCTGTCGAAACGATCACGGCCTATATTGTTCAGGTCAGTCTGGGAGATACTCCGCACGGAACGATTGAGTACCGTACCATTTTTGCCTGCGGTATGGCGCTCTTTACCTTAACGTTCATGCTGAATATTTTGAGTTTTAAATTTAAAGAGCGTTTCAAGGAAGTTTATGATTAATACACTGACCCCGGCGCAGAAACAGCAAAGAAAATTCATCAACAGTTTTTTTGCCTTTTTCGGTCTGGGTGTCACTCTTTTCGGCCTCTTGATTCTTTTCGTTCTGATTATCGACGTAATCATGGACGGCGGCGGGAGGCTGAACTGGCAGTTTATGACAAGTTTCCCATCCCGTAAAGCGGCGCAGGCCGGTATCCTTTCCGCTTGGGTAGGTACTTTATGGATCATGGTGACAACAGCCGCTCTTGCCATTCCGATCGGCATAGGTTCGGCAATTTATCTTGAGGAGTACGCCCGTAAAAATAAATTTACGGATTTCATTGAGATCAACATTGCTAACCTGGCGGGTGTACCGTCCGTTATTTACGGCATCCTAGGATTAGGATTGTTCGTGCGCGCCCTGCACATGGAGCGAAGCGTTTTGGCGGGGGGATGCACGCTGGCGCTTTTGATCCTGCCCATCATTATACTCTCAACGCGCGAGGCTTTAAGAACGGTGCCGCAGTCGATCAGAGAAGCGTCGCTTGCCCTCGGGGCCACCAAATGGCAGACCATCCGGAATCAGGTTCTGCCGATCGCCTTCGGTAATATTATGACGGGAATTATTCTGGCGATGTCCAGGGCTATCGGAGAGACCGCGCCGCTTGTCACGCTGGGCGCTTTGACGTACATTCCGTTCCTGCCTCATCCGCCCGTTTCCGTTTCAAACCAGTTTCCGTTCCTGAACATATCGCTTAAAGGATTGCTCGATCCATTCTCGGTTTTGCCCATTCAGGTTTTCAACTGGGTTTCGCGTCCACAGAAGGCGTTTCTCGAATGCGCGGCCGGCGGGATTATCGTGCTTTTGCTCATTACACTCTGTATGAACGGTCTGGCGATTTATTTACGCCAAAAGAATCAGTACAAAAAATGAAAGCATCGATCAAACAACACTATAATAAAAAAGGTTTAGGTTATGCCGACCACGCGTGAAAAGCCTGTCATTTTGAATATGGAAAATATAACTAATCAGCATGCCTCGAACAGCCCCGGAATACAGCCGAAGATCAAGGTCATTGACTTTAATTTTTATTACGGGTCTCACAAGGTTCTAAAAAGCATTTCTTTTAACGTCAATCCTAAATTCGTAACCAGTATTATCGGACCTTCCGGTTGCGGTAAGTCGACACTCTTACGCTGCATGAACCGAATGAACGATCTGGTTCTGAGTTCACGGCCTGAGGGAACAATTTTGATCGACGACCAGGATATTTTTGAGAAATCCATCGACGTTGTTGAGCTGCGCAAAAAGGTAGGGATGGTTTTTCAGAAGCCCAATCCTTTTCCGAAGTCGATTTCTGAAAATGTGGCTTATGGTCTTAAGATCAACGGAATGCGCGACAAGACTGTGATCGAGAAAAAGGTGGAGGAGAGCCTCCGTGATGCCGCGTTGTGGGATGAAGTCAAGGACCGACTCAAAGAAAGCGCTCTGCGATTGTCCGGAGGACAGCAGCAGAGATTGTGCGTCGCCCGCACCTTGGCGATTGAACCCGACATTATTCTCATGGATGAGCCGGCGTCCGCGCTCGATCCTATCGCGACCGCCAAGATCGAGGAATTGATTTTTAAACTTAAAAATAAATATACGATCGTCATCGTCACCCACAACATGCAGCAGGCGGCCCGTATTTCCGATATGACGGCTTTCCTCATGCAGGGGGAATTGATCGAATACGGCAAAACAAGCGACATCTTCACCAAGCCCACCAAAAAAATCACCGAAGAATACATTACGGGAAGATTTGGCTAAACCTAACTAACAACTTTAAGGGCACAAGACACAGGTCATATGTCACAAGAGGTTTTACATGTGTCGTGTGTCCTGTGATGTGTGACTGACTTATGCAACGCCATTTTACAGAAGACTTAAAAGAACTCAACGAAATGCTTCTTCGCATGTCGAACATGACGGAGATTGCCATTGACACATCGATCGAGGCCCTCAAAGGTTTGAATGCGACTCTTGCGCAGGACGTCGTTGAACATGACGCGCTCATCGATGAACTGGAAATTGAAATTGAAGAGAAGGTCATTGATATTCTTGCGCTCCATCAGCCTCTGGCCCGTGATTTACGTTTTGTGACGACAGCGCTTCATATCAACGCCAATCTGGAGAGGATCGCCGATCTTGCGGTTAATATCTCGCAAAGAGTTCTGGAGCTCTCCGCCGTCAAGCCGCTTTTAAAACCGCTCATCGATATTCCGCGGCTTTCCCAGCTCGCCCGCGACATGGTGCGCAAGTCCATGGATTCTTTTGTTAATCATGACGAAAAGCTCGCGCGGGAAGTCATCCAAATGGATGCCGAGGCAGATCATCTACGTAACGGCATCCAGGAAGAGTTGACCAACGAGTTCATCATGATTGACGGAAAGACCGCGCCCCGCGCCATCCCGCTACTTTTGATCGCCCGCCATCTCGAGAGGATTTGCGACCAGGCCACTAATATCGCCGAAAGCGTCATTTACCTGGAACAGGCCATCGTCGTCAAACATCATCCGGAAAAGCTTCAGCATCCGTAATCTTTTATATGAAAATTCTATTTTCCTTCTTTTTCCGTAAGAGAGTGCGTGTTATACTGGGGCATCTTTAGAAGGTAAACTTATTATTTAGAGAAGTTCCTCATGCCCAAAACGATATTGGTGATCGACGACGATCTCGAAGTGGTCGCGCTTCTCCGTAACCGTCTGGAAGGGCAGCATTACAACGTTTTGACTGCCGGCGACGGTGTTTCCGGTTTTACGCAGGCACGGGAACAGAAGCCCGATCTTATAGTTTTGGATATCGTCATGCCTCAAATGGACGGTTACACGTTTGTCCAGGAAATCAAGAGGATTGACGAGCTTAAGAGAATTCCGATTATTGTGATTACCGCCAAGGCCGACATGGAAGATCTTTTTTTGGGCCAGGGGGTCAGTATCTGTCTGATCAAGCCGATCAAAACGGATGTTTTCCTTGAAAAAGTCCGGCAGTTGACCTCATAAACATTTACGAAGAGTGTTTCAAAATATGGCATCCCACGAAGTACGCAGAATACTACCTGAAGATTTAAAACCTATCACGACGTTGCAGGAATACAAGGCACGCGGAGGCGGTCAAGGCATTGCCAAGGCACGCTCCATCGGACCTGAAGAAGTCATCGCCACTATTAAAAAGGCTCATTTGCGAGGGCGCGGCGGCGCCGGTTTTCCGACCGCAATAAAGTGGGGGAGTATCCGCAACGAGCCTTGTCCCATCAAATATGTCGCCTGCAATTTTTCGGAAGGCGAGCCGGGCACCTACAAAGACCGTTATTTTATTCTGAAAAATCCCTATCAGCTGTTTGAAGGTATAGCGATTGCCTGTCTGGCCATCGGCGCCAAAGAAGCCTACATCGGCATCAAAAAGAAATATAAGCCGCAGGTCAAACGTCTATTCGGCGCGCGAAGGGAAATGGAAGAAGCCGGTCTTGTACCCAAAGGATTGATCAAAATCCATCTGGGGCCGGATGAATACCTGTTCGGAGAGGAAAAGGGATTGATCGAATCCATCGACGGCCGTTATCCGATGCCGAGAAATATTCCTCCCTATATTCAGGGGATTAATTTTTCACCGGGTTCGCCCAATCCCACATCCGTCAACAACGTGGAAAGTTTTTGTCAGGCCACTCAGATCATGACCAAAGGGCCGGAATGGTTCCGCGAAGTGGGTTCCGAGGACACACCGGGGACCGTGATTTTTACTGTTTCAGGTGACGTGAAAAATCAGGGAATTTATGAATTGCCGGCAGGATTGTCCTTACGGACACTTTTATACGATGTCTGCGGCGGTCCCGTGGGCAAATATCCGCTTAAAGCGGTTTTTTCCGGGGTTGCGAGCGGGGTGGTCACTCCCGAACGTTTTGACACACCGATGGATTTCGGTTCTTTGCGTAAAGTCGGCGGCGGTCTGGGTTCGGCCGGCTTCATTGTTTATGATGAAAGCGCCTGCATGGTCCAGGCTGCGCTTAAGTTTTCAAACTTTTTAGCTAAGAGTTCCTGCGGCCAGTGCGTGCCATGCAACCGCGGGACGGCGAACATCACCGAACTTCTTAAAAAGATTGAACTTGGAGGTGGCAGTCAGGACGATTTAGAGGCCATTTTCGAAATTTCCGGCCGCTGTACCAACCAGACCCGGTGCTTTTTGCCGACCCAGGAATCCATTTTGATCCCCAGTATTATCAAGACATTTACACAAGAATTTAAACGCCACATCGAGTCCAAAGAGCGCAATGAACGGGACCTGATCCTGCCCAAGATTGCCGACTTCGACGAGAATACGCGAACATTTATATACGACGATCCCGCCAAATTCCCCATTTAAGCACGCCGGAGATTAAACTTAATTTTTATTGAGTTTTTATGGAACGATGATATGATTTTCAAGTTTGTCACCTTTGGAAGGGGGGCAGAAACGCACCAGGATTTGACCTTAATTGTGTGGTTCCAAGGATAGCAAATAAAAATAATTAGTTAATGTAGTTTCATCTATCAAAAAGGAGAGAATGTCATGAAGAAGGTATTATTCACGTTGGCCGCTGTATTAGCTTTAACTGTTGCTTCCAAGTATATGGTTGTTCAGGCTGAAGAAACAGCCGGTGAAGCTGCTGAAGAAGTGATGGATAACACCATCAACGAAATGGTCAACGAAATCGGAAACGAAATGAACGAAGTTGTGACTGAAGGCGCTGAAGCTGTCGGCGGCACAATCACACAGTAATTCGTTCCGGTTATATAGCGGTTTTCTAAGGGCCGGGCAATTTGCCCGGCCCTTAGTCTTTGTAGGGGCGATCATCGATCGCCCAGAATTGCGGGCGGTTAATAACCGCCCCTACAATTTTATTAAGCCTTCAGCAGTTCAATATTTTCGCTTGAAGATATTATTGTCAATGATAGAATAAGCCCGCTTATCCAATAACACTCCAACAAAGGACTTTTATGCTGGCTTTTATTCTCTTGGCTGCAGGTATTTTAACCCGATTCGCCGATCATGCGCCCAATTTTACTCCGACCATCGCCTTGGCCCTTTTTGGAGGGGTTTACCTTCCCCGTAAATACACGATCATTACACCTGTGTTGTTCATGCTTTTGTCCGATCTTGTGATCGGTTTTCACGACACGATGCTTTATACCTATGGAAGTATGATCCTGATCTCTTTGATCGGCCTTCAGATCAGGAAGAATAATAAATTTTCCTCCTTTTTGCTCGGCGGTGTTGCTTCATCGGTCCTGTATTTCTTGATTACCAATCTTGGTGCTTGGCCGACGTTGTACCCGGTGACTTGGAAGGGTTTATCGGAATGTTTCGTGGCTGCCATCCCGTTCTTCCGCAATACCTTTGTCAGTACGATTTTATACAGTGTGGTTTTGTACGGTGTGTATGAGCTGGTGGCCAGCCGTGTGCGCGATACCCGTTGGGCGCGTATCTGGCTTAATCCGCCG
>JAGNTT010000089.1 GCA_017987425.1 Candidatus Omnitrophota bacterium | reverse complement strand
CGCCGTTGTGCGATATCGCGCTCGTTGTTCCGTCGAAGGTGACCGCGCGCATCCAGGAATCACAGCTGTGCGTCGCGCATACGATTTGTCAGCTCGCGGAAGATGCTTTAAGTCAGTAGATAGTTGATGGTAAATAGTAGATGGTAGACGGATAGTACGAATGGGGAATGGTTTCTATCAACCATCTCCTATCCACTATCAACAATAAAGTGTCTATGAGTATACGATCAAAAATTGTCAGTTTTGCCAAATTGAAAAAGGAATTGGCTCGTTTGAAGAAGGCGCGTAAGACGATTGCCTTTACCAACGGCTGTTTTGATATTTTGCATTACGGCCATGTGAGCTATTTGGAAAGAGCCAAGAAAGATAACCGTGTTTTGGTTGTCGGCCTAAATAGTGATGAATCGGTCCGCCGCCTTAAGGGTCCGGAGAGACCGGTTAATCCGCAATTGGCGCGTGCCGTAGTGCTGGCGGCTTTGGAAAGCGTCGATTACGTAACGGTGTTTACCGAAGACACGCCCGAGAAGTTGATCAAAGCGGTTCTGCCCGACGTGCTCATCAAGGGCGCCGACTGGAAGGGGAAGCCGGTCGTCGGTTCGGACGCGGTCAAGGCCAATGGCGGCAAAGTAGAATTCATTAAGTTCGAAGATAATTTCTCGACGACAAAGATCATCGAAGATGTGCGTGCCTCATGCGCAAAACCATAGAGTTCCGAAAACTGTCGCGCATCGTGGATGCGAATTTTAACCGCGCGAAAGAAGGCTTGCGCGTTTGCGAAGATATTTGCCGTTACGGGTTTGATTTAAAAAAGGAAACACGCCAGCTTAAGGACATCCGGCACGCGCTGACAGAAGTGATCGAGCCTCTGGGGATCAACGGTCTTCTTGAGGCCCGGGACGTCGAAGGAGACGCCGGCCGTACTTCGACGGTGAGCGAGTTTAAGCGGCGCGATCTTAACGATGTGTTTTACGCGAACGCTCAGCGGGTGAAGGAATCGATCCGGGTCCTGGAAGAAATTTTTAAATTGATCGACGGAAAACACGCCCAGTCGCTCAAAGAATGGCGTTACAAATTTTATGTTGTCGAAAAGCAAATGCTTGCGCGAAAGTAAACTGTATCTGATTCTTGACGCGCAGGTCAACAGTCATTCGGAGCTCCTTGATATTTTAAAAAAGTCCGTGCAGGGCGGTGTCGACATTGTGCAGCTGCGCGATAAATGCGGAAGCGCCAGAGACATTCTGGATTTCTCCCGCAAGGCGTTGAAGATCACCGCCGGCAAGGTTCCGTATATCATCAATGACCGCGTGGATCTGGCGATAATGGCTGATGCCGACGGCGTTCATCTGGGGCAGGAGGATATTCCGATTGCTTTGGCTCGACGGATGATGAAGCCGGACGCAATCATCGGCGTATCGTGTCAGACGCTGGCGCAGGCCAAAGCCGCGCAAAACGACGGCGCGGACTACATCGGTTTCGGCTCGGTGTTTAAAACGCAGACCAAGCCCGGACGTTCGGCCATGGATTTGAAGTTGTTGGAATCGGTCGCTTGTAAAGTTTCGATCCCTATGTTTGCCATTGGAGGAATTAGCCGCGCGAATATTCAGGTGTTGCTTCCGCTCGGCGTATCGCGTGTGGCTATCTGCCGAGACATTTGTGAAAGTAAAGATGTAAAAAATGCTGTTCAGGAAACAAAAAAGATTCTTGGGTGATTGCGCGTTGGCGTGCAGTCTTAGACATTTATAGTGCATTAAACGCGGGGGTAATTCAGTGGTAGAATTTCAGCTTCCCAAGCTGACTACGCGGGTTCGATTCCCGTCCCCCGCTCTGATTAAGGTCGGCGAAAAGAAATTCGCGCGGCTTTTGAATTGCGTTTGGGCGGTTCTGGTTCTTTCTTTGATAACGGGTTGTTCGACGACGCACAAAAAAGAACCTGTGACGGCCCCTTCCGGGGTTGTCCCGGTTGCGGCGACGGCGGAAAAGCCGATAGGTATTTATCACAAGGTTTCCAAGCAGGAATCTTTGTGGCGTATTGCCAAAACGTACGGAGTATCGCTTGAGTCGATTGTCAAAGCGAACAATATTCCCAACGCGGCGGTCATTGAGGAAAACCAGCTGGTTTTCGTTCCGGGCGCTCTGCAGGTGCAGAAAATAGTTGTGCCAGACATCAAGCCCGATGAATTTGCCTGGCCCGTCAAGGGGCGCGTGATTTCGTTCTTTAATGATGTGAAGGGTCAGGGCACCAACCGCGGGATCGATATTATGGCGGCGCAGGGCGAAGCGGTCCTGGCCGCGCGCGAAGGTAAGGTCGTTCTTGCCGAATATTTAAACGGTTACGGCTACACCGTCATTCTGGATCATCTCGACGGATTTTATTCGGTGTATGCCCGTCAGTCCGATGTGGTTGTGAAGGCTGGGGAGACGGTCGCCAAAGGCGCCGCGCTCGGTCGGCTGGCTCAAAGCGGACGCGTTGCGTTCCTTCATTTTGAAGTCAGGAAAATGGATCAACCGAACAATCCTTTGTATTATTTGCCATGAACTCAGCAAATCCCCACAATCTTTTTTTCGGACGTAAGCCTATCCTTGAGCTGCTTTCCCGCCGGATGAAGGACTTAAAGGAAGGGTACCGCCAAAATCTTGCCTTGCTGGGAAGTAAATACATCGGCAAGAGCACCATTCTGCAGAAGTTCATTTCCGAAATCGACGATCCCGATACTGTTGCTATTTATCTCAATTTTGAGAATCGCGATTTCGATTATTTCGTCTCCAAGCTCATCAAGAGCATTCTTTTTAATTTCGCCAATTCCAAAAATATGCCGTCCCAGGAGGAAATCAAGGTCCTCATGGAGATCACCCGCCCGTCGATTCCGCAGACGGTGGAAGTGATCGAGAAAATCCTTCACGCTGTAAAAACCAAGCATTACACCGATGCTTACAAAGATTTGATCGCTTTGCCGGAAACGTTTAACAACGAAGCCGGCAAACGCTGTGTCATCGTGCTCGATGAATTTCATGTGCTGGAAGATTTTCCAATTGATGAAGTGTTCCAGGAAATGAGCAATACCATTATGACGCAGAAGAAGTGTTTATATGTGATTGCCAGTTCCTATCCGGAGATCGCCAACCGGATCCTGGCCGAGAAACTGACGCTTCTGTTCGGTAACTTTGAGATCGTCACCGTCGGGAACTTTGACGGTGTGACCAGTCAGGATTTCATCGAGAAATTCATGGATAACATGAGAGTCGGCTCCCATCTGCGCAATTTTCTCGCCGATTTCACCGGCGGTCATCCGCTGTACTTGAACTTGATTTGCCAGGAATTGATCCATTTGGGTGCGGTGCACAAGCAATCGGAAGTATATCTTCCTTTAATTACCCAGGCGATTGAAGACATTGTGTTTAACCCGTGGGGAGCACTGAGCCGTCACTTCGATCTGGCTGTATCCGAACTTTGTCAGGGCAAGGGCAACCGCCAAATGGTTTCGCTCTTGATCGCGCTTGCCAACGGCAAATCCCGTCCCAAGGATCTGCTTGAAGCGCTTGGGCAAAAACAAACCTATATTACTCAGAAGCTTACGCGTCTGGTTGAACTCGACATCATGGAGCGCAACGGCACCATCTATCAGTTCAAGGACAAATTGTTCCGCTATTGGATCAAGTATGTGCTGCAAAAGCGACTCATGGAAATCGATTTGGATCCCGGCCGTCAGCAGAAATCTTTCCGGGAAGAATTAAACCGCTCGGTCGCCGAATTTCAGGCCACGTCGAGAAAAGATTTGTCGACGCGCATGTCCGAACTTTTCCATTGTTTTGACAATGAGTCATTAAGCTTGAACGGACGCCGTTATAAACTGCCGGTTTTCTCGCAGATCACGGCCGTGAAATTGCGTTCGATCGCGGGAACGTTCATTGACGCGATCCAGGGGCAGTGTGAAGAGGGGACTTGGCTGGTGGCGCTTCGTCGCGATCCGTTTACCGAAGGCGACATCAACGCGCTTTTGTCGGAATCCAAGAACATGGGAAGCAAGCCCCAGCGTCTGGTGGTTGTTTCATTATCCAATCTGGATGAAAATGCCCGCGTCCGCGCCCTCCAGGAACGCATGTGGGTCTGGAACGAACAAGAGATCAATTCTCTCATGCATTTATACGATAAACCTTACGTGGTGCGATGAACATTGGCATTGTCTCCGATACACATTCCAATCCGATCCCCAAAGAGGTCTTAACGGCCTTTAAAAAAGTTGATTTTATCATTCACGCCGGCGACTTCTGCGACGAGGAAACACTGGCAATTTTTAAAAAGATCAAAGTAGTTAAAGGCGTTTGGGGGAATATGGATCCTTCCAAATTGCGCAAAATTTTTCCGGCCAAGCAGCTGGTACGTTGCGGGAAATTCACGATCGGCGTTTATCATGGCGAAGGGCCTGGTTCGAAAGTGCTGGACAGGGTGAGACAGGAATTTAAGAAGGCCAAAGTGAATGCTGTTGTCTTCGGTCATTCCCATGAGGCTTTCAATGAAACCATTGACGGGGTGCTTTATTTCAATCCTGGCAGCCCGAATGATACCATTAGCGCCTCGTACTGTTCTTATGGTATTCTAGAGGTCACAGATGAGGGAATTAAAGGCAAAATCATCAAGCTTTAATATCCTTTTAACAATGGCTGAATCATGGTAATGGAAAAACTTTGGGCGCCATGGCGTCTTGAATATATTAATAAAATCGGTAAAAACAAAGGATGCGTCTTCTGCCGGATCCTCAAGGAAAAGAAAGACGACGCGAATTTTATTTTTATCCGTAAGAAATTGACCTTTGCCGTTCTCAATATCTATCCCTACAACAACGGACACTCGCTGGTTTTGCCTTACCGCCACGTCGGTAATCTTGAAGACCTGACGAAACCGGAGAGGGAAGAATTGATGGATCTGGTGACGGATGTCAAACTTCTCTCCGACGAAGTTCTTGAGCCGGGCGGATACAATATTGGATTAAATCTGGGACGTGTGGCGGGCGCCGGATTTCCGGGACACCTGCACATGCACATTGTTCCGCGCTGGCGGGGAGATTCGAACTTCATGTCCAGCGTCGCGGATACCAGGGTGATTTCTCATTCTTTAAAGGAGCTTCACAAGAAGTTAAAGTATGCGTACAAGAAAAGAGATTGAAGATTTAGAAAGTAAAATCCTTGCCCCGTATGCCATGAAGAGCAAGGATTCCGTCGGGAGGCTTCACAAGGAGCCCGATCATCCGGGACGCACGGCTTATCAAAGAGACCGTGACCGCATCGTTCACTGCGAGGCCTTTCGCAAGCTGGAATACAAGACGCAGGTCTTTGTCATTTTTGAAGGCGATTATTATCGTACGCGTTTAACGCACACGATCGAGGTTGCCCAGCTGGCCCGCACCATCGGACGGAACTTGCTTCTAAACGAGGATTTGATCGAAGCGGTTGCGCTCGCGCATGATCTCGGCCACCCGCCGTTTGGTCACGCCGGAGAAGACGCGCTCAATGCCCTCATGCAGGAGGCGGGTTCCAAAAAATTTAACCACAATGTCCGCAGTTTCGACATTGTGACCAAATTCGAAAAACGTTATCCCGATTTTGACGGGCTCAATCTGACCAATGAAGTTTTAATCGGCATTTTGAAACACCAGACGGTGTTCGATGACCCGGGCACATTTAAGGACATCAAAGACAGAATTCTCCAGGATGAAGGTCCGACGTTTGAAGCTCAGGTCGTGGACGTGGCGGATTCCCTGGCCTACTTAAATCATGATATCGACGACGGGCTAACCTCAGGTTGCATCAAGCAGGAAGATTTGATGGCAAGCGAACTGTGGAAAAAAGCCGTGCAGAAAATCGGCGCGACACCTCACGTCAGCAGTTCAGAAATGTTCAAATATCAAGTTGTCAAAATGCTCATCGACATGCAGGTGAAGGATTTTCTCGATGCCACCGAAGAACGTCTGAATAAGTTTGACTTTAAAAACTCGTCGGAGGTCAAAGATTTTAATTCGAGGCTTTCGAAAGCTAAGAAGCCTGCCGAACCGCTCATCGGTTTCAGTAAAACCATGGCGGAGGAGCGCAATCAGCTGCAGTCCATTCTCAATGAAAAGCTTTATCACCATTACAGGGTGGAGAGAATGACGACTAAGGCCAGGAGGATATTGAGAGCTATTTTCGAAATTTATGCTGATAATCCCAAACAGCTGCCTTACAACGTTTATCAGCGCAACAAGCGTTATTCCAACGGGGCGCTGTATGAAGTTATCTGTGATTACATCGCCTCAATGACTGATCGTTTTGCATTGGATGAATACAAAAAGCTGTTTGAGCCTTACCAGAAGGTGTAAGTCATGGTGATCGAAAAAAAAGAACGAGCCTCCGACGTAAAGAAATACCGCCTGATTCTTTCCGCGGTTCATATCGTCTATCGTTTGGTGAATTCAACATATAACGTCAAGGAACTTTCACTTCGCCTGACGAGGCTGCTCTGTCAGTTTATCAAGGCTTCCTCCGCAAGTGTTTATATTCTGGATCCCGCCAAGCGTAATATCGCAATGATTGCCCTCTTCGAAAATAAAATCAATATCTTCCTCGACAAGAAAAAAGATTTTGCCCACTTGCCCGAGCGGGAAGTGAAGGTGACCCGCGGGATGGCGATCTTCGACAAGCACATGATCGGTCTTCCTCTCGTCGGTGACGATATCTGCGGCGCCATCTTTATCAAGCGTAAAAAAAATGAGCCGGTCTTTACCGAATTCGACCGCGAGATGCTCACTGTTTTTGCCGAGCAGGCGGTGACCGCGATTAAAAGCCTTCAGCATTATGAAGAACAGCAGCGCGCGATTTTAGGCAGCACCCACTTCATCGGACATATGCTCGCCAAACATCCGCATTTCGAACAGATGAATCAGCCGCTTTATTTCAAGATCATCAAGAGTCTGGCCGAGCGTCTTCACGTCGGACAGGAGGGGATACGCCGTCTGGAGTATGCCAGCATCCTGCACGAGACCGGCGTTATCGATGTACCGTATGATATTCTTTCCAAGCGCAGCCAGCTGACACCGGAAGAATTCAAAATTATCCGCGACATCCCTAAAAAAAGCGCGGCGCTCATCAAGCCCGTCGAGTTTCTTCAGCCCATCCTTCCCATCATTCTTTATCACCGCGAAAAGTACGACGGGACCGGATATCCGTCCGGCCTTAAACGCGAACAGATTCCGCTCGGCGCGCGCATCATGGCCGTCGTCGACGCTTTTGAATCGATGGTCACCGAGCGTCCGTACCGCCGCAAAATTTCCGTCGACAGCGCCGTCAACGAGCTCGTCAAGAATTCCGGCACACAGTTTGATCCGAAGGTCGTCGAGGCTTTCGTCGATCTCTATCGTGAAAAAAAATTTAGAAAATTCTTGAGTTTGATCTCGCGCTAGACATATAATAAGGCTGTTTTCAATCCCATAATTTTACCATCTTGATTTAGTCCCGGTTATGCCGGTTCGAATATTGCATTTCTTTACACAATTGGTTTTAAAACTTTATCCAAATTTAACTTACCAAAAGGCCCTACCGTGAATATTAATTACAAACAGCCTCAATTCGAACTTTTTCCGGGAAATTCCACTGTAGGTGATGATGCCAGGAGACCGAGGTTGTTT
>JAGNTT010000088.1 GCA_017987425.1 Candidatus Omnitrophota bacterium | reverse complement strand
CGCGATCAATTTCATCCCATCTTAAGACGTCAGGTCAAAAAGCATTTGCCGCAGACCCAATTCTCCGACGAGAATATTCTGTCGTTTATCACGGCCATTCACGAAACATATTTATCCAATGATGAGGGCCGCCATCTCATGGAGCAGGCGCTCGAGGTGAGTTCCGAAGAGCTACTGCAGAAGAATTCCGAAATCCGTACGATCTTCCAGGCGTTCCCCGATATTTTCTTCCGCATCGACGCCGAGGGTAAGATTCTCGACTACAAATCGGCTTCCATGAATATCGCACAGCTTTTTCCTGAACAGATGGTCGGCCGCTTGATCCAGGATTTTTCTTTCGTCAAAGTGGATCCGATCTTGATCAAACAAATTCAGGAATCCAACGAGCTTCTTACATTCGAAGAATCCCTGGCGACTCAGGACAGGACCGTCTATTTTGAAGTCCGTCTGAAATCTCTGCTGAAAAATCAGGCCGTCATCATCATCCGCGACATCACCGAGCGCAAGATCGCCGAGGATAAATTGAAATTCGCGGCGCTGCATGACCAGCTGACGCTTTTACCCAACCGAACGCTCTTGCATGACCGGCTGAATCATTTTATTAAGCGCCATCAGCGGCATCCCCAATTCAAATTTGCGGTTTTGTTCATCGATTTTGACCGATTTAAAGTGGTCAATGACAGCCTGGGGCATCAGGTGGGAGACGAGCTGCTCATCGGCATCAGCGAGCGCATGAAAAAAGCTTTACGCGGGGTCGATACGGTCGCCCGTCTGGGCGGCGATGAATTCTTTGTAATTCTCGACGAAGTGAAAACCGAGCAGGATGTGATTACGGTCGTTACGCGTCTTCAGGAAAAGATGGCGCAGCCCTATTTTGTGGCCAACAAGGAAGTTTTTTTGACCATCAGCACCGGCATTGTCATCAGTTCCGACCAGACCCGCACGGCGGATGATTACGTCCGCGACGCTGACATTGCCATGTACAGCGCCAAAAATAACGGCAGGTCGCAGTATGTGATCTTCAGCGATGAGATGCGCCTGCAGACGATCAAAATCATGGATCTCGAAGGCGATCTTCACCGCGCCATTAAAAACAACGAGTTTGCATTACACTATCAGCCCATCGTTTCACTGGGCAGTAAAAATATTCTGCGCATGGAGGCGCTTGTGAGATGGATCCACCCGACCAAAGGATTGATCCCTCCGGGTGACTTCATTCCTCAGGCGGAACAGACGGGCCTTATTCTCAAGATCGGCGAATTCGTGCTGCACCGCGCCTGCATGGATTGCAAGAAGTGGCAGAAGGAAGGCTTTCCCAATCTTGGCGTCGCGATCAATTTTTCTCCGCTGCAGTTTCATCACGCGAATCTGCCGGCGTTGATCAGAGATGTCTTGAACGCCACCCATCTTGGGCCGGAATTTCTTGAGGTCGAGATCACTGAAGGCGTTGCCATGAAGAACATCGAGTTTACGATAAACACTCTGCGCAAGCTCAAATCGATGAAGGTCATGGTTTCCATCGACGATTTCGGTACGGGTTATTCTTCGCTTGGATCTTTGATAGAATTTCCTCTGGATTCGCTTAAGATTGACCGCAAATTTATTCAGCATGTCTCGGGCCACCGCCACAGCAACAGCCTGACGACCGCGATCATCAGCCTTGCCCATAACCTCGGCCTTAAAGTAGTCGGCGAGGGTATCGAGAATAATGATCAGCTGCAGTTTTTAACCCGCCACAAATGCGATGAAGGCCAGGGCTATCTGTTTTCCCGTCCCATTCCCGCTGATCAGCTATTAGCGACGCTGAAAACCATCAAATTCCCGCAGTAAAAATTATTCCGGCCGGGTTGTTCGTTTAATTATCTGAAATGCAGAACTTAGGAGGAGTGAAGATTCTTTTTGATGCGCTCTTTGGCTCCGGCAGGCAGCTGTTGTTCGTTCTGGGGACGATAGCCTTTGAGAAGATGCCGAAGACCGTGGATTTGTTTCGAAAAAAGTTTGCATGCGTCGCATACGGACAAATGGATTTTAACCAGGATGGATTCTTTCCAGGTCAATTTGCGCTCCATGGCAAGCGACATAAGTTTGGTCGCTTCCCGGCAGGAGACATGGGGTAATAGATCAATCAGTTTATCGAGCATGTTCAAACCAATGTTGTTCCAGGCATTGCCTTAATTGAATCCTCGCCCGGTGCAGAGCGACCCACAGATTAGTCGGGGATATTCCTAAAACCTTACAAATTTCTTTTGAATCGACGCCTTCGATTTCCCGAAGGCTGAAAGCCTGGCCGGTCTTGGCCGGCAGACGCGCAAGGCAGTTCTGAAATGTTGTCCAGAATTCCTTGTTCTCTAATAGTACGGTAGGATTAAATTCCCACGCTTTCGGTTCATGGGCAAGGTGGCCTTGATTGTCGAAAAAGCCGTCGATGGTGCCTTCATCGTCCATCAGCTGGGAGACGGGAACTTCCCGGTATTTGGCGCGCAGGTGGTCGAAAATTTTGTTTTTGAGGATGCCGATGAGCCATGTTTTCTCGGCGGACTTTCCGCTGAATGTCCCGCGGTTCTTAAGCGCGGCCAGGAAGGTTTCCTGGATCAGGTTCTGGGCGGTTTCGTCATTGGGAATGAATTTAAGCGCATAACAGTACAGATCATCGCCGTATAAATCCACCCATTGATCGGGACTGGTCTTCAATTCAGGCATGGCTTAATTTAACAGAAAAGCCAAAACATGTTTAAGAAAGTTTGTAAGTTTTGACGATGTGGCGCGACTAATGGACAGAAGGAGGGGCGGCCCAAAGAGGGCCCAAAAAATTGACGCTTGGAAATAAGCACAAAAATCTTTATGATGTTTAATGCCATTAATTCATTTTTGGAACCTTTTTATGACGGGTTCGTGAAAGAGAGCATATGACAGTAGAATTCTTGGGGTTCTTTCTGACCGGTCTGGCAGTTAACCTGACGCCGTGTGTTTATCCTTTGCTGACCGTCACGGCGGCATTGTTCAAGCCCAAGCCTGGGCAAAGCCTTGTTCATTCCTTCAGCAAGGCGCTTTTGTATGTACTGGGCATGGCGGTCATGTACAGTTCTTTGGGATATGCTGCGGCATCAACCGGAAAACTTTTCGGGGCGGCGCTTCAAAGCAGCTGGGTTTTGGGAGCGGTCGCGGTCATGATGTTTGCTCTGGGGCTTTCCATGCTCGGTCTTTTTCAGATTGCGGTCCCCAGCGGAATACTTACTAGATTAAATTCATGGCGCAAGCTTGAACACATAGGATTGTTTCTTTCCGGGATGTTTGTCGGTGTTTTCGCCGCGCCATGCATCGGTCCGCCGGTTCTGTTTCTTTTGACGGCGGTTGCCAATAACGGAAATCCCCAGTTTGGTTTTATATCGTTTTTTATCTTTTCATTAGGGATGGGGTTGCCGTATCTGTTGTTGGGGACGTTCTCGTCTCTCATTCCCAAGCTGCCCAAGGCGGGCATGTGGCTTATCTGGGTCGAGAAATTGTTCGGCATCATTTTGATCGGGTTCGGGATATTTTATCTGGCGCTTGCGTTTCATTGGCAGCCCGTGCGGAGTTCACAGCAAAACATTTGGCCGGCGT
Source organism: Candidatus Omnitrophota bacterium (assembly GCA_017987425.1). Classification (GTDB taxonomy): domain Bacteria; phylum Omnitrophota; class Gorgyraeia; order Zapsychrales; family Fredricksoniimonadaceae; genus JAGNTT01. The sequence continues at coordinate 4,105 of JAGNTT010000088.1, read as the reverse complement.
ATACCGAAGAAAAGGCCGCGGAAGCGGTCAGGAATAAAAAACCGGTTGTGATCGATTTCTTCGCCGAATGGTGTTTCGGCTGCCATGAGATGGATGCAGAGGTTTTTTCCAACGCAAAAGTGCAGGCCAAACTGGCCCAGGTGACGACCCTGCGCGTCGACGCGACCAATATGGATGATCCGCTGATCACAAAGCTGATCGATCAGCACGGAATCATCGGTCTTCCGACGGTGCTTTTTATCGACGGAGAAGGGCAGGAAGTTAAGGAAGCGAGGATGGAAGGCGCGGGATCGGTCGAAGATTTTATCAATTCGCTCACGATATGGGCGAAAGAATCGAATATCGTTATTAAGGAGTAGGGGCGGACGCCTCTGTCCGCCCGTTTTTCGGGCAGGCACAGGTGGCCCTACAGGAGGCTGTATGCGTTATCTGGCATTATTTCTATCACTGATGTGCGTTGTATCATGGATCACCAAGGCAGGAGGAGAGACTATGGAGACATCCAAGCAGGGAACCGTCCGCATTTTCGATACGGCGACCCAGGACTATATAACCGTGGATAAAGTGGTCAAGACCGATGGGGAATGGAAAAAACTTCTTACTCCCGAGCAGTACAAAGTCACCAGGGGGCATGGCACTGAACGCGCGTTTTGCGGTCTTCCCACCAAGGACCATAAAAAAGGGGTTTATAAATGTGTTGCGTGCGGCACAGATCTTTTTTTGGTGGGCAAAAAATTTGAATCGGGAACCGGCTGGCCGAGTTTCTGGGAGCCTCTTAATGAAGCCAACGTCGGGTATACTGAAGACAATTCATTCGGGATGCACCGCGTGGAAGTGCATTGCGCCAGATGCGAATCGCATCTTGGTCATGTATTCGACGACGGCCCGCCGCCCACAGGAAAACGTTTCTGCATCAATTCGGTCGCGTTGAAATTCGTACCGGACCAATAATATCGTAGGGGCGCACGGCCGTGCGCCCGCCCCTGCAGGAGGAAATCATGCGTTTGATCGTGAATATGCTATTATCGCTGCTGCTTTTTAGCGGCGCGGCCCATGCAGAAAATGAAACGGCCAAAGACTCAAAGTTAGAGAAGGCCACGTTCGCCGGCGGCTGTTTCTGGTGCATGCAGCCGTTTTTCGACAGGACCAAAGGCGTTAAGGAAACCGCGGTCGGCTACACCGGCGGAGAAACCCTCAATCCGACGTATGAGCAGGTTTCCACCGGAAGAACGGGGCATACCGAAGCGATCGAAATAGTTTATGATCCGGCTGAGGTCTCGTATGAGCAGCTCTTGAATATTTTCTGGCGTAATATCGACCCGACGGTCAAAAATCAGCAGTTTGTCGACCACGGGACGCAGTACCGCACCGCTGTCTTCTATCACAGCGAAGAGCAGAAGCGTATTGCCGAAGAATCTAAGGAGCAGTTGGGATCCTCTGGAAAATTCAAGAAGCCGATCGTCACAGAAATCGTTCCTTCCGCCGTCTTTTATCCGGCGGAGGAATATCATCAAAAGTATTACAAGAAAAATGCCTTGGGCTACAAGATCTATCACGACAATTCCGGGCGTGAGCAGTTTATCGAAAAGTTCTGGGGCAAGAAAGAGTAGTCATGAAAGCGATTGTACTGTCTGGTGCGGTGTTGATGATGCTGGTGAGCAGCGCTTGGGCGGCTAGACCTTTTGCCGTCGTGGAGTTGTTCTCCTCGGAGGGATGTTCCAGCTGTCCTCCGGCGGATGAACTCTTCCGTGAAATTACCCTTAAGGCCAAAGAGAAAAGCCAGCGTGTTTATACGCTCGCCTTTCAGGTTGATTCCTGGAATTACCTGGGATGGAAAGATCCCTTCAGCAAATATGAATTTACCGAGCGGCAGCAGCGTTACGCCCAGGCGATGGGTGCAACATCCACCTATACGCCTCAAATGGTGGTGAACGGTCAGGAAGCTTTTGTGGGTTCCGACCGCGTTCAGGCTGAGAAAACCGTGGGAAAATATCTCCAGACCCCGGCGGAAAACAGTCTTTTTCTGAGGATCCACAACGCGGAGTCCGGTATGCTGGAAGTGTCTTATGTCTGCGAGCAGATCAGCAAGGATGCCGTCATTAATGTGGCTCTTGTTGAATCAGGACTGGAAAGCCGTATCACCGCCGGTGAAAATGCGGGGCGCGTCATAAAACATGATCACGTTGTCCGTGAATTGCGAACGGTTCCTTTGGAGCGCAGGACTGGTGTGGTTGTTTTATCAAAACCCGCGGGTCATTTAGGAAAGTATGAAATTATTGCCTACATTCAAAATCAAAAAAATATGCACATATTTGCGGTTGACCGCATTGCCTTAAAGTAAAAATTACAGCCAATAAAAAAGCCATGGTTTCATGACAAAAACCATGGCTTTTTTATTGGCCGAAAGTTATTTTTGTTCTGCCGGTTTATTGAGCAAGGCGACGAATTCATTGAGAAGGACGTCGTTGCTTGCTGTTTTCTGGTTGTCTAAAATAATATTGCCGTAGCGGTCCGTGACTTTAACATTAGGAATAGAGCTGCGGTTCAGTATGCCGGCGAGGGCGGCAAGCTTTTCTTTGTGACGGAAATCGACAGCAGGCCAGGGAAAATTGTGATCTTTGGCAAACTGCTGCATCTCTGCTGCCGATTTATCTGAGGGAATGTAGATGACTTCGAAGCTTTTGTTCTGTGATTTCATTTTTTGATAGACATCTAACAGTTTCGGTGTGAATTCCTGGCAATAAGGGCACCAGCGGGCGCCCTGATAAATGACAAAGTATTGCGGAATATTGTTGGCGTCCAGACTGGCAGGCTGTCCGGTGGCTGGGTTAATGAGTTTTCCCTGCAGTTCCTCGACGAGAATCCCCGGGGCGCCGCCAGGCTGTTCCACAAATTGGCGAGCCTGTTCAAGGATGTCGGTGTCTTGGAGTTTAAATTCGGTGTGCATGTTGAATGTCGATGGAACGACGACAAGTTCGCCGTTTTTAACTTCCATAAGATAAACGGTATCGCCTTTGCGTATACGGATGTTTCCGATGTCGAAAGTGTCTTTGACTTTTAATTTATAAGGCCACAAGTCCTGGCGTTTGAGAATGATGTCGTAGGTAAGTTCGCGCTGTTTGGGTGTGAGCTTCGCGTATTCGGCGTTGGCCGCGGCGACCACGTCGGTCTGTTTGGGTTCCAGGCTGAAACCTTGTCCGTTGGGAGTGCCGAGCACGATTTCATTGGCGCTCATTTCAAGGATATCGTATTTTTGTCCGGGCTTAAGTGAGACGCCGCTTTGAAATTGAATAACTTCTTTGACGGAGCATTGCGAAGGTTTAAGTTCCGGTCTTCGTAAAAGATCCTGCCAGGTGAGGCTGTCTGCGAATGCCGGCAAAACGGCGACCGAAAGAAACATCATCAAGCTAGTGAGAATTCTCATTATTTTTTCCTTTTAGTGTTCAATGTTAGTGATTTTGGTGTCAAACAAGGCAGACTATAGCAGAATTTGATAGTATTCTCAATAACGAATTATGCCGGATTTGCGGGTTTTTGCCAAAACAGGCGCCAATAACAAAAAATACCAAAAATATACATTCTATGCTAGTATTTTGGGGTTTCCCAAGGCAGCAAATTTCCCAAAAAAACTACGCTAAGGCGTATTAATGGCAGTCTTTAGGTTTAAATAAAAATCAAGTTGAACACTTATTCAGGGAGAATTGGATGCGGTCTCGACAGGTGATGATGAAAAAAAGTGATTGTGGTATTTCCGTTGTGTGTGCGTGTGTATTTTCTCTATGGATTGTGATGAGTTTTGCCTCGCCCGTTTTTGCCGATACGCCTGAAGTTGAACTTTATCAGGATGCAAAAGGAGAATGGAAGCTTAAACAGCTCAATTCTCAACCCGTTGCCCAGCAAAGCGATACCGGCACGAATGGCCTTGCGGCGGAGATCGAAGGCGCGACCGATGTCGATCTTTATCAGGACGATTCCGGTGAATGGAAGGTCCGGTACGTCAAAGGCGGCAAGCCGGTTGAAATTCCTGAAGTCGCTGCTAAAAAAGAAACTGAAGTCAAAGCAAAAGCTGCGGAAAAACCTGCGGATCCCAAAGAAGATAACAAAG
>JAGNTT010000087.1 GCA_017987425.1 Candidatus Omnitrophota bacterium | reverse complement strand
GACGGATATGCCGACATTCATTTCGGTTCGGCGCTGGAGGACACAGATGGTTTTGCCAATATCGCTTTAGGTCTCAAGTACGCGATCTGGCAGGACCCTGAGAACGACGCCATCATCACCGTCGGTGCCCGTTACGAAATTCCCGTTGGTAATATCGATACTTCCGGAGTGTCTCTTCAGGGGCACGGCAAGGGGCTGGCCGATCTGTTCGTCAGCGCCGCCAAAAGTTTCGGCGATTTGGGGGCGGAGGCGAACCTGGGGACCAACATCGCTGCGCGTCGGAAGGACAATGCCAGTCAATTTCATTATTCCCTGCACGTCGACTACGCCGTCACGGAGAAGTTTTTTCCCATCATCGAGATCAATGGCATTACTCCCATAAAGGAAGGAAGCCGGGTGGCCTTGAATCTTGAAGGCTACGATGCTCTCAATCTTGGTTCTTCAGGAACTGGAACAGTGGCGACCGTTGCCGAAGGTTTTCGTTACCGGTTCACTAAAAACATTCAAGCAGGTGTCTGTTATGAGCAGCGCATCACATCACGCAAAGATCTTTTTGATAACCGGGTTACGGCCAATCTTCTGTTCCGGTTTTAATCCAAAGTTAGACTCTGAGAATGCGGGTTTAGGGGCGGTTGCCCCTAAGCTCGTGTTCGATTACAACAGGCAGGGAATTTATTAGCCATACATTTCTTTAACCGTTTTCCAAAGGAGGCCAGATGTCCAAAGGCATTCCCACCATCCAGAAATTCATGACGTGCGATCCCGTGTCCATTGTTGGCCGTTCGTCCATCGCCGAGGCCCAGAGCCTGATGAAGGAAAAAAATATCCGCCATCTGCCGGTCATGGACGGCGGCAAGGTGATCGGGATCATCTCCGACCGGGACATCCACCAGGCCACCAGTCTTCTGGACGTCAAACCCAACAAAGTCGCGGTCGAGGACATCTGCCCGACCCATGTGTACGCCACATCGCCGGAAACACCGCTCGATTACGTGGCTGATGAAATGGCCCGGCACCACTACGGATCGGCCGTGGTCCTGGACAACGGCAAACTCGTTGGTATTTTCACGACGGTGGATGCCTGTACCGCTCTTGCCCAAATCCTCCGCCAGCGGCATCATTGATCGCGTCGGGAACGGGATATATTTAAAATATCGGAATTCTCAAGAAAGCATCTTTTTCCGTCAGTAAATGACAGATGCTTTTTTTTGTGCGTACAAAGCGCTCTTTCTAAAAGGTTGTATCGAAACGGATCACCTCGCAGCCCTGCGGGCTTCCCGGGATTGTTGACCATTCCTTGACTAACCATGACAAATCCGCAGATAAAAAGCATCTGCGAATTTGTCATGGTGACTGGTTAATGGAAGGTCAACAAGGGCCGACTTTTTCCGCTGACTTTTTCCATGACAAACCTGCGAATTGTGATTAATATATCTCCAACAATAATGTTGTATTCATATATTCAAGGAGAGAGATGTCGCATTTGTTTGCCGGATTGACCCCCAAGGGCCGGGAATCCAAAGTCCTGATGAGCTTTTACGGGGAATTGAAAAAGAATCTCGAAGTGTTTCATGTCATGGACCAGCGCCAGTTTATCGATATGGAATTTAAGAACGAGCAGTGGCACAAGGTCAAAACGTCCGAATACATAAAATCTTTCGACAAAATATTCGCGTACGGCGACGCGATCGACGATTTCAACAGCTTTTACCGCGGTTTTAAAGATTACGAAAAATGGTATGCCGCCGACATGGCGAATAAGACCCGCGACAACGCGCAGAAGCTCCACACCCAGCGCAGTGAACTGGAAGCCAAGTTAAAAGCCCTGTATCCGGTTATCTGCCGCGCCGGTGAGCAGATCGAGTATAAGCTTATCGGGCTTGGTTTGATTAAACAATGAGAGCACCAGTGCACAAGAACACAGGAGCACATGGGGAGCACAGGTAAAACACTTGTGTTCCTCCTGTGCTCTTGTGTCTTGTGCTCATGTGACCCTCGCTAAGAATACGACAATGCAATTTTTCACCGTCGGTGAACTCAATAAATACATCCGTGATGTGATCGTCAGCGGATTTCCGTCCGCCGTATGGGTCTGCGGCGAGATCCAGGGGCTGCGCGTCGACTCGAAAGGTCATTCCTATTTCGAGCTCTGCGAGAACGAAGACGGTTCTCACAATGTCAAAGCCAAGATCAAGGCGAGCATATGGAACACGCGGCGCGTCTTTATCGATTCCGTACTTTCCCGCGTTGAAAACGGCTTTTCGCTTAAAGATGACATCCAGGTTAAATTTTTATGCAAAGTCGACTTCTGGCAAAAAGGGGGCACGTTAAGCCTCAGCGTCGAGAATGTCGATCCCACCTATACGATGGGCAAGATCGCCCAGCAGCGCCAGAAGCTCATCGCGCTTTTAAAATCCCAGGGAATTCTGGAAAAAAATAAACAGCTGACGCTATCGGCGGTGCCGCTCAAAATCGGGCTTGTCACATCATTTGACTCCGCCGCTTACAACGACTTCAGGGATGAATTGAAACAAAGCGGTTTCGGTTTTCAGGTATTTCTGGCGAACGCCGTGATGCAGGGCAAGACCGCGGAAGCGTCCGTTGTCGCGGCGTTAAAATCGTTTTCAAAGATCGAAGGACTGGACGCCGTTGTCATCACGCGCGGGGGAGGTTCGATCGCGGAATTAAGCTGTTTCGACAGTGAGTCCATCTGCCGGACGATCGCGGCCGCGCCGTGGCCGGTCATTACCGGGATCGGCCATGAGATCAACACCACGGTCACCGATCTGGCCGCGCATACATTTGCCAAGACGCCGACGGCGGTCGCGCAGTTTCTGGTCGGCCGTGTCGAAAGCTTTCTGAACGTTCTGGATGAGAGACGGCGCCTCGTTCTTGATCTTACCCTGGAAAAACTGGACCTTGAGAAAAACGCCCTCAAGACAAGCGCGGCCTCGCTCCACAGCGGGACCGTCAGGTTTCTGCGCAAACACCGCGAGTATGTCTCTGTCGTTTCCGAAAATCTCAAGCGGCTGCCGGCCGCGGCTGTGCGTAATGCGGGACGAAATCTGAAAGACAAGAGCCAGCAGCTTGTTAAAACAATTCAATTGAATCTTGTCAATGCCGCGACTAAAATGAATCACTATCAAAAGATGATCCTGCTGGCCTCTCCGGCCAATACGCTTAAACGCGGTTTTTCCATCACCCGCGGGGCGGATGGAAAGGTGCTCAAGGACTCGCGCGGTATTGAAAAAGACGAGTACATCACAACAGAACTTGTTAATGGAACGTTCAGGAGCAAAGTTACATTAGAGTAAGCAGAAAACAGTTTTCTTCCTACTGTTTACTGCATACTTCTTACTTTTATAGGAGTTCAATATGGCAGACGTCAAATACAGCAAAGCCGTTGAAAAACTGGATGAAATCATCCGCAAGATCGAAAGCGAAGACATCGACGTCGATGAACTTTCATTGAAGGTCAAGGAAGCGGTCGAGCTGGTCAAGATGTGCAAAGGCAAAATCGAAAAGGCCGAACTTGAAGTTAAAAAGGTCGTTGAAGATTTAGAACTCCAACAGGACAGTTAATGCCGGATCCGTATTCCGGCCGAACCATATGAACCAGGTCATTTCCATCGCGTCAGCCGTTGCCTTTTTCGCCCTCCTGAGTATTTTTTACTGGATGTGGGTGACCCGCAAGGACCGCCCCGCGAAAACCCGTCAGCCCAAAACCAAGCCCACGATGTATGACGTCCGCCGGCTTCTGCAGGAAGGCAACCGCGATGGCGCGATCAGTCTGTATATCCAGATTTTCAAGGTCCCGGCCAAACAGGCCCGCAAGGACATTGAAGAGTTCGAACGGAATCTGAAAGTCTGAACCGCCTGGCATTTAAGGAAAATTGCCGGCGGTATTGTTTTGTCCGGATGTTGTGGTAAAATACAAATCATTTTCGAGGCTTTGAAGCAGTTATTGGAGTAGTTAATGGGACAGTGGCACCAGGTTTTAAAGACAAGCGACGTTCAGCCCGGGCACGGCGTTCAGGCTGTGGTTGGAGAGAAGACCCTGGCTGTGTTCAATATCAGAGGAAAGTATTACGCGATCGATGACGTCTGCACGCACGCGGGCGCCTCGCTCGCCGAAGGGCCAGTGGCGGATTCGGTTGTCACCTGTCCGTGGCACGGCGCCACCTTCGACATCGTCACCGGGGCGGCTCTAAGCGATCCGGCCTACGAAGGCGTCAAGACCTACAATGTGAAGGTCGAAGGCAATAATTTATTTGTAGAGATTTAATCGTTCCCAAGGAATTTATGCCGTCATCGTTTAAGTGGTCTGTTGCGGGGAAGTACGAAGACATCAAGTATCACAAGATGGACGGGATCGCCAAGATCACCATCAACCGTCCGCATGTCAGAAACGCGTTTCGTCCCCAAACAGTTGTTGAAATGCGCAATGCTCTCGATGATGCGCGCAATGATCCCAAGATCGGCGTTGTGATTCTGACCGGTGAAGGCAAAGACGCATTTTGTTCCGGCGGGGACCAGAAGATCCGCGGTGATGCGGGTTATAAAGACGGGCACGGGGTCGAACGTTTGAACGTTCTGGATTTTCAGCGTGAAATCCGTTCCTGTCCAAAACCGGTGATCGCCATGATCGCCGGTTTCGCCATCGGCGGCGGACACATTCTACATCTGCTCTGTGATATTTCCATCGCGGCGGACAACGCCAGGTTCGGGCAGACCGGACCAAAAGTCGGTTCGTTCGACGGCGGATACGGGGCCAGCTACATGGCCCGCATCGTCGGCCAGAAAAAAGCCCGTGAGATATGGTTTCTCTGCCGTCAGTATGACGCCAAGGAAGCTCTTTCGATGGGGCTCGTCAACAAAGTCGTTCCCTACAAAAACCTCGAACAAGAGACCGTGAAATGGTGCCGCGAGATCCTGATGAATTCGCCGATCGCCATCCGCTGTTTGAAATCCGCATTAAACGCGGATTGTGACGGACAGGCGGGGCTTCAGGAGCTGGCGGGCAATGCCACCATGCTTTTTTACATGACCGAAGAAGGACAGGAAGGACGCAACGCATTTGTGCAGAAAAGACGTCCGGATTTTTCCAAATTCCCAAAAAGACCATAACCTATTGAAAACAGTTTCTAACCAAACACCGAAAGGACAAACCATGAAGAAAGTATTATCATTAATGTTGTTGTCGTTATTGACCGTTTCATTCCCGGCCGTCAATTACGCCCAGGATGCGGCTCCGGCAGCAGCGGCTCCGCAGGCTTCAGGCGATCCGGCCAAGATTGCGGACATCCGCAAGCTGATTTCCTTAACAGGCGGCGACAAAGTCGGCGAACAGATGATCGATCAGATGATCAAATCATTTTCCGCCTACAATCCCAACATCCCCGCTGAATTCTGGAATGAGTTCAAGAAGAACATTGATCTCAACAAGATCAACGAAATGAACATCCCGGTGTATGACAAGTACCTCAGTGCCGATGAAATCAAGGAAACCATCAAGTTCTATGAATCTGCGGTCGGCCGCAAGCTCATCGAGGTTCTTCCTAAGATTCTCGAAGAAACATACACCTCAGGCGAACAGTGGGGTTATGAAGTCGGTACCAAGCTTCAGAACATGCTGTTGGAAAAAGGTTATTTAAAGACGGATAATGCCGCTGGTGGCGCTGCTCAGGCTGCTCCTGCCGCCGCTGCTCCCGCTGCAGAACCCGCGAAGTAAGATGTGTTCCGGGGCCGGCCTTCAATGGCTGGCCCCTTTTTTTTCTTTTATCCGGATAATTTTTGAGGAGGATGGATGATTAAGAATTTTGTACTGATTGCGTTTGCGATTGCTTTGTGCCCCGCTGCTTTTGCTGAACGTATTGTTTTGAAATCCGGAGAAGCGTATGAAGGACCCATCATTGACCGCAATGATCAATACATCACTATTCAGTCTGGCCTGTCGCCGACCTATATTCCCGTAGAGCAGATCGATCAGATCCTGGAAGAAGAAGCTTTTCCGAGAATTACGCCCCCGGCAGATGTGCAGGCTCCTCCAGACAATTCAGCAGTAATCCCTCAATTACATGTGCCGATCAATATTCCGCCGGCGGCAGCGGCGCCTTCAGCCGCGTTCCCGCAAATTCCCGCGGCCGGTATCGTGACCGCGGTCATCCCTGAAACCGCAGCGGCAGCGGTTTCCGAGCCGGCGGCTATCAAATCTGAAACTCTTCCGGACGTCAATTCTCAGCCGATCCAGGAAACGGTTACTCCGAAAGCTGATGCCGTTCAGGCGCCGGTAGTCCCGGCTGTAGAGTATCAAGCCGTTGAGCTTCCGCCGCAGCCTGAAAGTACAAATACGCAAGAGGAAGTGTCTGATCTCAAGAAGAATGACGCCGATCAAACCGGGCTGGAGGAAGAAACAAAGGCGCCGAGGCAGATCCCATTCGGCCAGCTGCCCGAGGGCTGGATGTTCTTCGTAGTTATTGTGGCTGTTCTCGCGGGTGTTGTTCAGCTGCTTGAAAAGAACAGAAAGAACAAAGTCCGGGCCCAAATGCTTCTACCTTCCGACCCGACGGGAACAACACCTCAGGAACAAAAAACATTTACCAAGGCCGGACCTAACAAGCGTGTGTGTGCTTATCTTATCGATCTTTTTATTGCTTCTTTGCCGGGTGCTTTTTTGGGGCAGCAGTATTCGTGGATATTGCCGTCCACCTATATTTTATTTAAAGATTGTTATAACGGTCAAAGCGTCGGTAAGAAAATCGTCGGGCTTCAGGTGGTTGGGATGAACAATGAACCGGCGGGGCCCAGCCAGGCTATGCTCCGGAATATTGTCCTGGTAGTCACGGGCGTTTTAATGCTGGTGCATCAGTTGTTTTTTGCTTTGGGTGTGGTGACTCCCATCATCGAATATGTGAGTATGCGCAGAAGTTCAAACGGACAGAGGATGATCGGAGACAAGATTGCTGCGACAAAAGTGACCGACTTGAAACCTCAGGTCAAGGACGGCATGTTTTTGCTATGGTCTCTGCTGATCCTTGTGGGCCAGGCAATTCTTCTGGGAGTGATTGCGGCGTTGAGCGGTCATGGGCCTAAGTAAAGTATTAAAGGACCGGGACGATTTCCGTAACAGTGAGGAACAATGAAAACTAGCGGCTTTGTTATTGTTTTGGGGCTGGCTATCTTGATTTCGAACGGGGCATGGGCCACTCCGCCCGAATCGCTCGAGGTCAGTTACAACAAAGACTTGGGCGTCCTGACTGTTCAGGGGGCCCATCCGACCCAGGACCGTCTTGTACATTTCATCCGCCGTCTGATCGTCACCCGCAATCATGACGAACCGCAGAAATTTTATGCGACGCGCCAGAATTCCATGAGCTCATTTAAAATTGAAGTCCCCGTCAAGGCGGAGCCGGGAGACAGTCTCCATATCGAAGTGTTCTGCAGCCAGGGGGGGACAAAATCCGCTGACTTTGTTCTGCCCAAACCCGCTGCGCAGCCGCAAGAACCTGTGCTTTCGCCGGAAGAACAGCTTAAGGCCATGAAGGACAACGGACACGAAACTCTTCCCATTATTCCCTGATTATGGCGAACCCCTGGATCATTGCCTTTCGTCTTAAAACATTGCCCGCCGCGGTGGCTCCTGTCTTGATCGGTACCGCGATGGCCTGCGGCCACGGTGTTCAGAATTACACGATGGCGCTGGTTGCGTTGTTCGGCGCCGTGTTGATCCAGATCGGGACGAATCTCGCGAACGACTATTTCGATTTCATCAAAGGGGCTGACACGCCCGATCGCATCGGCCCCACGCGCGTCACGCAGGCGGGACTGATCGCGCCCTCTGATGTGCGCAACGTTATGATCCTCGTGTTCGTGCTCGCGGCTCTGTCTTCGATCGTTCTCATCCTTCATGCCGGATGGGTGATCGCCTTGATCGGTGTTCTTTCCATTTTGTCCGGTGTTTTTTATACGGCGGGACC
>JAGNTT010000086.1 GCA_017987425.1 Candidatus Omnitrophota bacterium | reverse complement strand
CAAAATATTTGACCTTGGCAGCGGCTGCTGTTCTCACCTGGTCCAGATAATTCAGAAAATCGATCTTGCCCTCGCTGTAACGCAAATTGGCAAGACGAAAGAGTTCATTCGCTTCATCCAAAGATTTTTTTGAAAGCTCAAACTGCTTTTGCGCCAGTTCCGCTTCAAGATACGATTCATACACCTGGAACATCGCCTCTTCCTTGACCGCATCGCTCATGACAGTCTGCGCGGCTTTCTCTGCCTTAGCTTTCTTGATTTCTCCCTGATTAAGGTTCCACAGCGGCAGGCTGATGCCGACGACAATCGCATAGTCGTCCTCATCATCCTCATCGATGCGGCGGAACCCGACGGAGTAAGACGGCAGGCGGTTAAGCTGTGCTTTAACCACATTCTTATTTTTGGAATCGAGTTCGAGGCCGGCGATTCTGATATCGGGACGATTGGCCAATGCCAGGCTCTTTAGCTGATCGATCGACCAAAGCAGGCGTTCTTCTTTGAGCTGTTCCGCGACTTCGAACGGAGTATCCATCGGGCGGCCGAGTCCCAGATTAAGACGCGCGCGGTTTGAAGCGAGTTCTTTCTGGACCGAAAGAAACCCATGTTCCGCATTGAGCATTTCGATCTTGGCCCGCTGAAAGTCGTTCTTCAATACCAGGCCCGACTGATACCGTTCCTGCACGCGGCCGAAGAACTGCCGCATCGCATTTAGATTGTCCTCGGCAAGCTCCAGACGTTTCTGGTTCAGAATGACTTTTGAATACACTTCCCGCACGTGCTGATACACGTCAGACCACGTGGAGCGCAGCGTCTCCCGCCCGATCTTCACCTGATTCGACGCGATCTTTTGTTTGAAAAACCAAACGCCGATCGGATCGAACGGTTGTTTAATCTCAATCGAATTGAGCCTGACATCCCGCTCATCGTTCGCATCTTTCTTAAATCCGCCAAACTCAAGCTCTGCTTCAGGATTCTGCAGAGTCCGGGCAGTGATGAGATCGCCCTCGGCGGATGCCACCGCCTGGCGGGCAGCCACCATGGCGGGATTATGATCGAACGCTTGTTCGAGTGCTTCCTTGAAGTTAAGCTTCTCCCGTTCGGTATCCGCGGAAATGGAAACCGCGCCGCCGAAAAGCACACATAGACACACACATATTTTTAAACAGTTCTTCCCCATAAAATAGACCTCTGGACACAGTTCTTCCCGGAGTTAAACAAAGACGGATGGATTAGGAAATCCGGATGGGAGGTCTTTTAAGACGGGTGATGACGGGATTCTGGTAGGAAAAGACTTGAACGGGTTGGAATACAGAAGCGAATTCCAGAGATACAGACGAAACTTGAGCGGGAAGAAGAACAGCGCTGAAGCAGGATTGACACGTGACACTGCAATGCTCATGGGTCGATTCCATCTCCTGGTGATGCCCGTTGCAAAAGGCTTCTTTGGGGACAATGGAGAGACAAAATGAAAACATGATGAATGCGGCCAGAATTTTTTTCAGCATGCGGCTATGGTATCTTTGGATCGATTATTTGTCAAGCGGCGGCCTTAAGAAAGTATTTGTTTCGTATGACAGATAGCTGAATCCAGAGCATGACCATCGCCGTCGTTCAATGACCGCACAACTCCCGGGGAGTGATGTGGTCTATTGTCTTGCCTTGGACACTAGTTCATTAAAGCGGATTATGACTTCGGGAGGATGGGTTTCGATGGGAGTTAAAAAAATACCGAGCTTTTTCAGAAGGAGGCCGATTCTGCTGGAACTCGAGAACATGACAAGCGGAATGGAAAATCCGAGCGGGATCAGGATCGGTATAAGCCACAGGAAGAGAGTTTTATTGGTGGCATAGGTCAGGACTCCCCAAACCACGGAAATGACGCTGACGAATCCGAACGTGAGTACAGCCTGGCCGAAGCCGACCTTCGCCGTGTCCCTCTGCTGCTTGCCCCACACCAGTTTGCGGGCAACCAGGTTGGAGAGAATAAATCCCGTATGGAACATCATTTTGACCGGCGCCAGAAATATGGAAAAAACGATCTCAATAAAAACACTTCCGACCAGCCCGAAAAAACCGCCGAAATATTTCAAATCTTTTCCCGAAAGCAAAATCCACAAAAGGCTGAGCAGTTTCGGTCCGAGGAGAAAAATGACCGTCACCAGAAGCAGCTGCAGCGAAAGTCCGGTGTAATGGATAGGCCATTGCGGAAACAAACTGTGCGCGCTCGAGAAATATTCCGGTTTGTGAAGAAAATCCACAATCGCATAGACCGTCATAAGGACCAGAAGAGCAAACCACAACAGCGCCGAGAAATACGCCATGTTGCCGTTAAAGAAAAGCAGACGGTGCCCGATGGAGAACCCCCTCCAGAACATGAGACGCAGATGCTGAAGATTTCCCTGGCACCAGCGGTTGTCGCGGCGCAACTCTTCGATCAAATTGGGCGGCAGTTCCTCAAAACTTTCTTCCAATTCATATGTAAGCCACACCCCCCAACCGGCCCGCCGCATCAGCGCAGCCTCGATAAAATCGTGACTTAATATTTCCCCACCGAAAGGCGGACGACCCGACAGCGTCGGAAGAGCGCAGTACCGCACGAACGGTTCCATGCGGATCAAAGCGTTGTGTCCCCAGAAACCGGCGTCGGCCAGTTGCCAGAAATGCGAACCGGCCAAGTGCAAAGGTCCGTAGACATGGCTCGAAAACTGCTGGAGCCTTGCCCACAATGACAGCTGATTGATGCCCTTGGGCGATGTCTGCACGATGCCCGCGTCCGGCCTGGATTCCAGAATACGCACGAGCTCGACCATCAGCCGCCCGCTCATGATGCTGTCGGCATCGAGCGGCAAGAGATAAGTGTACTTCTTTCCCCACCGCCGGCAGAAATCACTGACGTTCCCGCTTTTTTTATGAAGATGCACCTTGCGCCGCCGGTAAAAAATGCGGCCGTAACCGTTGACCTCTTTGCAGAAATTTTCCCAATAAAGCTCTTCCTGCCGGTGCTGTTCGGGTTTGGTCGAATCGCTCAAGATATAAAAATCGAAATGATAAAGCTCACCGGTCGCCTGCAGGGATTCATACATGGCTTTAAGCCCGGCAAAAATACGGGGAACATCTTCGTTATAGACCGGCATGATGACGGCGACACGAGTTTCAGCGCCGATCTTAACGTCTTTCTCCGGCCTCACGACAGCCAACGGATCACGTCCGCGCAAAAGCGAAAAGAATCCGAGCAGGACCGTCCAGAAATTGGCGGCGATCCAGGAAAAAAGCACAGTAAAAATACCTATGATATACGGCGAGAGTTCGGATTGTTCACCCGGACTCAGGATCATTGCGATCGTTTTACCGCCGAAATAGGTGGAAGCGAAGACCAGCCCGAAAAAAACAAAACGCCGCATGAAAACGGCGCTGCGCCACTGCCAGTTGACGGGGCTTTTACGTCCGGACACGCGCGGCCGGTACGCCATAGTCGAACGGCTTAAAGGCGGATTCATCGGGCCTTTGGCATTGTTCTTCATTTATGGCACCAGCGTGTACGTCCACGTTTCCGTTAAAGGTTTATGATTTTTGTCCCTGAGCAGCGCGCGCAGTTCGCAAGCTGGTTTGGTGGTGGGAAGAATATCGTCGAGCAGGCCGTCATCATCGATCCCGATCTGAAATACAAGCCTCCATCCGCCGGTGACCACATTTTTGATCAGCTGGCGGTTGAGCATTTTATAACCCTTGGTTACACTGATGTCCATCCGCAGCTTCGTTTCGTCAAAGAGAGAGTTGATTTCCTCACCCTCAAAATCAAGCATGAACCTGACCTTCTTTTCTTCTTTGTGCAAACGCGTGGCCGTCACATAACCCATCGTAAACGGCCTGTCTTCAGCGGAATACCAGTAAAGTTTGTACGAGTAATTGAGCACATCTCCGGCCTCGGGCTGTTTTTCCGGCACCCAGAAAGCGACCATGTTGTCGTTGTATTCGTCGCGGGTCGGGATCTGCACGAGCTCCACATGCCCCGCCCCCCAGTCTTTTGGTATCTCAACCCACACGCCTGGTCTTGCTTCATAACGCGCTTCCAGATCCTGGTAATGATCGAAATCGGTATCGCGCTGGATGAGGCCGAACCCGTTCGGCGTACCGATAAAGAATGAATTGATCGAAAGTCTCTCGGGATTATCCAGCGGACGCCAGATCCATTCGCCCGAACGTGAATAAACCAAAAGCCCGTCGGAATCATGAACTTCCGGACGGTAATCTTCCGCACCCACAGCCTTGGTATTTTCCCCGTAGAAATACATACTGGTCAACGGCGCGACCCCTAGCTTTGCAATCTTCTGCCGCACATAAAGAGTACTCCGGACATTCATGACTGTCTCCGCTCCGGGAATGATGATATATTCGAACGCTCCGGAGACACTCGGACTGTCCAAAAGAGTGTAGACGGTGATCTTTTTATCTTTGGCTCTCGGTTTGACAATCCAGAATTCCTTGAAGAAAGGAAACTCCTCACCTGAGTCAACAGCGGTATTGACCGCCAGACCCCGCACGGACATTCCGTAAAATAAACCTTTAGGGACCGCCCGGAAATAGCTCGCTCCCAAGAAAGCAACAATTTCGTCGTAATAGTCATTTGAGTTGATCGGATAATGAATACGGAATCCGGCAAAACCCAAGTTGGTTGTCGCATAGCGGGCCAGACCGGTCTTGGCATAATCAAATAAATCCGAAGAGAATTCTAAACTCTGTATTCCTTTTTCATCCACGTAACGTACAACGACCGGCTGGCGATATATGAACCCGGGATGAAAAAACTGAAGTTTAAAAGGAGTTCCATCCTCCGCCCAAAGGGATTTCTTATACCGCAGGTCCCTCCACTGGTCATATCCCATATCGCGTAATGGAGCAGGCATTTTCTCCGTCGGAGGAACATAAGGTTTGTCCGCCAAACTCTTTGCCATCTTCTGAATATCACTGAAGCGGACCGCTTTTTTTTGGGCGAATGCCTGCCCCGGAATGATCATCCCCAGGCAAACGAGAATGCACGTCACAATTTTATAGCGAAACCACTTATTCATGAATTTCCATATTCCTTTCAAAAGGCTCTGCCAGAAAGACACTTTGTCTCACACTGAATGTTCACGTAAGAACCGAAGGCACAATTATATCACCCGAAGATTAAACCACGATTAAAAGAAGCTGAAAAATGCACTATTCCCAAAAATAAATAAAAACACCAGTCCAAATGAACTGGTGCCCTCTTTGACGTAAGGATTATAGGTTAGATAGCCTCATTTGGCTAAACTTTTTTAGTTAATAACTTCCGCCGCTGTTGCCAGATCATAAAACCGCTCCATGCCAGAATTCCGGGCGTGACGACCCTCTCAGTTTAAAGGGTAGCGTTTATCTTCTTGCTTCCGCATAATTTGAAGTCTGCGTTAAACTGTCGAATCCTCCATCCCTGCCGGTATTGATATTATTCAGCGCGCTTGCATGCGAATTTTGTCTGCTTACAATCACCGAGATCTGATTCACAAACAATTCGCGCACGTAGGGAACGGCGCCTAAAAAATCGAGACCTTTGACGCATTCGTACGAACGGTATTCCACTTTGAGGGAGGAGTCCCGCAAAAGGCGTTCGAATTTGCCGACCGTCATTTTATTCAAACCTGATTCGACATCCACATAGCGCATGGCCCCGTCCTGCCGGAAAAGCTTGCGCACCGTCATGACTGTCTTTTCCGGAAACAAAAGATTCACCCAGGGAATACCGGTAAAAAATTTCATATGACTTCCGTAAGGGGCATACCACGGAGGCCCGAAGGTGATGAGCAATTTACCGTCCGGCTTAAGCGCATCCAGCATGATCTTTAAAATTTTCTCAGGATCCGAAAAATGCTCCATGCTGTTTTGGGAAATGACGATATCATAGCGGCCCCTGTCTTCCCGCGCGGCTTCGTGTTTGAAATCAACCTTGGAACGGTCGAATCCTTCTTCGGGCCAACAGATAGATGTTAAATCGAGATCGATCCCGAGAACTCTGCGGGCGCCGGCCTCCGCCATGGCAAAAGACTGATAACCGCTGCCGCATCCGAAATCAAGAATCTCTTTGTCATAGATGGATTCGATAAAATCCGGGAAAGCTTTAGCGAGCTGCTCCAAACGGTTAAGGGGCTCCGGATCGCTCGAATTTCTGGCGGGATCATGTCTGTTGGGATCATTCGAGAAAAAGAGAAGGATCCTCTCCCCGACACCGCGAAGCGAGCTGTCTCTTTCTCGGTGCCTTAGAAGAGGCGAATGCAATCCGCCATTTTTGGCTTCGGCGTTTTTGCCGGAAGATGTAAATAAAAAATTTTTTAGCGTACGCATCAACTGAAATTCCATGATTTTTTAATTCAGAACTTGGCGGGCAGAGACATCATTCACGAAGGATTACATCTACTGCCAGGTTGAAACAATAGCGGCATTATATCGAGAGTTGCCTGATTCTTGAAGCAAAATTTCACATATAAAGACATTTATGACCGTTTGAAGCTGTTTTCAGTAAATATCCATAAATCATTCGATTCAAATGTGAGGAACCGTCATCTGAATCGAATTACACTTATATAACAATTAATGTTAAATTTGGATGAATTTTACATTAAAAACAGAAGGCTCTTGGCAGGGTGCGTTACCGATTTTTTAGAGTTTTCATCAACTGTTCAACAAAATCATAGGCAGGATCGGGATTCACATGTTCCGCGTCCATGTAATCCTCATCAGAAAAATAACGCGTCTGGGAACGCGGGATAAATACAGCGCCAAATTCTCCGGCGATCTTCTCCAACCGAGCCCTCACCTTCTGATTGAGGGCCGCTGTTTTATCCGTATAGGCGCGCGGATTGTACTGTCCTTCCACAATCACGACCTTCAAAGACCGTTCCTTGCAGTAACCGAGAAACTTGGCGAGAAAATGCGCATTGTAGGAAATCCAACGTTCATCTAAACTGTCCGCCAGCATCTTCAGGTCTTTCGTCAGCTGATCGGAATCCGGCGAAAGCTGCTCATATAAAGATTTTGTCCCAAGCGCTTTGTTCTTCCCTGTCAGCTTTTCAGTGAGACCCTTGAACATAAAAGCGTATTTGTATTCCGGAAAAAATTCCCCAACCGCCATTTCCTTCAAGGACAATTCCGTATGTGCCTCTTTGGCGATGGCTGAAAGCACAGAAAAGTTGCTGAAGAAATCCAGACCCTGACTGGGCGCGAGCTTGGCCGCGTCCAGTCTCGGCTCCTTCGCAATGTCAAACTCCGATAAATAAAGAAGCACATACTCGGGCTTTTTCGCGTCAATGTAGTCACGGTACAAATACAAATCGAGCATCGTCATCCCGGCAAAATTGAACACGACGATGTCATTATGTTCTTTGGAATAAGGCGAATAGATCACGTACGTCTGGCTCGAACCCACGGCTAAAAACTTGATCGGGTGGTCTCTCCTGAAAAACTTGTTTTTCTCAACAAAAATAGCGCTCTGCTGGCGCCAGCCGATGTCGTCGACGGTGAGAAACTTATTATAGATTTCCCAGCTGAGATAATGATCAAAAAGAAAGACGCGTATCAGGAAAATGGAGAGCACCAGATAGCCCGGATATTTCCACTTCGGCTGGAACTTTCTGATGAACAGAAAACCGGCCGCGATGCAAACGAGTTTGATCCCCAGAAGAACCAGATACCGAGGCTCGGTCATGCTCAAAAAATTAGTGATGATATGTGTAATATTCATAGCTCAAAACTGAAAATAAATAAACTCTTTGCCCCCGAATTCGCCCCACATCACAAGAAGATAAAACATCAGGCCGTAAATAAACCACGGACGAAAGCCCTGCATGTCCGGAACCGCCATCAGATTGTTGCGGCTTTTCTGAAGGATCTGGATGGCCCACACCGGCCACGTATAAAAGATGATGTGCAGCATCATATAGACCGCCTTCTCCGACGGTGCGCAGAAATTAAAAAAAAGA
>JAGNTT010000085.1 GCA_017987425.1 Candidatus Omnitrophota bacterium | reverse complement strand
GCTCATTCATCGGCAATAAATATCCGCTGAACCCAAAAATCATCGTGATGAGAAGCAGGATGACACCGCTCCACCATCCAAATTCGCGCGGAGTCCGGTATGCCTTCATAAAATAGACCGAAAACATGTGCACAAATATGGCCGCAACCATCAGATTGGCCGCCCATGAATGCGCCGAGCGGATAAGCCATCCAAAACTGATTTCATAAGTAATCTGACGAACAGATTCAAACGCTTCCGGGCCGGGACGGTAATAAATCAGCAACAAAACCCCCGTAATCCCCTGAACAAGAAAAAGAAACAACGACACGCCGCCCCAGTAATACCAGAATGAATGCTTGTGCACGGGCACCGTTTTATGTTTAGCAAACGCAATGATCTCAGCAAGCCCAAGCCGCTCGTCGACCCATTGCCAAATTTTGTTCGGTTTGTTTTCCATAGCTCTCCTTTAAACTCTTGATATTGACACGCCGCCTTCTACAACCTTGGCTAAGTATTTCTTTAATGGACGCGGCGGCGGCCCGCTGATATTCTTTCCTGTCTGAGGATCGTATTGACCATCATGACAAAAGCAATGGATGACGTTTTGATCCGGAATGTACTGTACGGTGCATCCTAAATGGGTACACACTGCATCCAGCGCCACCCAAGAGTCGTCTTTATGATGGATCAGCATCGAAGGCCTGGACCCGAATTTGAACATCATCATGCTTCCGGCGGGAAGCTTGTCGGCATCTTTTAATGTAATTTCCGTGACAGTCGTTAATGAGGCCTCTTTTTCAGCGGGAGACGTCAAATATTTATAGACCGGATAACCGATCGCGGCCGCATAGCATGCCCCAACGCCCCAGGCACAGGCTTTAATAAATTGTCGCCGGGAAACCCCGTCTTTTTCTTCACTCATGACAACTCTCCTTCCTTGACGAGCTTGGCCCTCATCATGACTGAAATCAACCAAACCAGTGAAGCAATGCCTAAACCGAATGACACAAAAAAGATCCCGATAACAGACCAGTTGGGTACAACATGCTGTTGCCAGACATCAAATCCCTTGCTGAATAAAGTTAAATCACGGATACCGTCGCGCACAATAGTCCAGACAGCGACAAGCAAAAGGACAAGAAGAGCGGATATATACCCAGCCGCATAGGAACAGGGTTTCTTTACAATGACCCAAAGGCTGAATATGAAAACTAGACCCGCTATCAAATACCAGCCCTGCATCGCTGTATTTAAGAAGACACTTCTCGAAAGACCTTCCATAACGACCGAAGGCTGAGCCTTTAAAACGAAATAGTATTGAAAGGCCTGAACAACGACCATCAGAGCGGTCATTTGCCCGCCTAATCCCGACAGGAACTTATTTAGCGGTTCGTCGACACTCTTGCGCCCGGCGATCCAGACCATCCATAATCCGGTAACGGCAAATCCTCCAGACAACATCAACAACCAGCGCGGCAGCAATGTCGGATCATAGGGAGGCATGTAGGCCCCTAACGCGGACGAAGAATACATGTCGTTCCAGACTTCCGGTTTCAGCATCAAGGCCATATTGGTCGATAATATTCTCGAGATGCATCCTGCCAGGATCCAGGCGATTAAACCTTTACACCATACACTTTTGCCTTCCTGTGCCCCGTCGGCAAATTGATAAAGCAGCCAGTAGCAGGCCATCAAAAGAAATACGATGGAAATCCAATACAGCCCGATAAGGACATTGCTTGTATACAATGCCGGGCCATAAAGCACCTGGGAAAAAAGCAGCGGCGGGACGCCCAAATTGATCACATACGTCATGACTATCGGTAAACGCCGCGCCATGGCCGCGGATGCCCCGCGAAATAGATTGTTAGATGATCCGAAGAAATTGAGAACCGTTGCGGCGAGCAATCCCCCCAGCAAAATTTTGACAGCAACAAAATGAAGCGCCAGCGTCAGAATATGCAGACTTTTAAACAGCCACACCGGCGCCGGTAATGGTATCGGGTCTAGAATGGGAAAATAATTCATACAACAGCTCCTGTTTGTTATTGTTTTCCGGACGAAATCGGTTTGACATATCTACGTTTGTATCCATTGCTGATTCCCCGATCCGCGCCGGGGAGAACTTCCAGCACCGCACGGCGGTGATGGCAGCCCCTTCTAACACGAGAATGCAACTGCCTCGTTTAAAACGAACATCCATTGAATTGCTGGATCATAAATTCCTCCTATAATTCCGGGACCGTAATTTATTCAATTAAATGAATGACGTTCTTATTCTGCGCTTTATCATTTCCGCCTTCTCATTTTGGCGTTCCTGAGCCGGTTCATGATGTGCAGAAATTCTTTACCGCTGACATCGGTCTCAGCGTCAAAATGAACAGGCATTACAAATTCATTTCATAATTTTGAAAAGAAATTGCCCGTTAACGTGACTATGATTGCTACATTCTTTCTTTGATATGCGCGCTTTCAGACAACAGGCAAAGAATTTTCATGAAAACCTCCGATCTGATTTTCGCAAACATAATTCCAGATGGGTCGAGGCGTCTTCGATAATTTGACGTGTCTCTTCCAATCGTGAATTGAGATAATTAAACGGAATGAGCGCAAGGATCGCGATCCCTAAACCGAATGCCGTTGCGATCAATGCCTCAGCGATACCGCCGGTAATTGCGGCGGGAGCTTCCAATTCCGTTTGTCCAAGCAGACCGAAAGCACGGATCATCCCCGTGACAGTCCCAAGCAATCCCAGCAATGGCGCCAGTGTTATGATGGTATCCAGCGCGGGCAGACCCTGGCTGTAGCGCTTTAACTCCAGATTTGCGGCTTGTAAAAACGCGCTGGAAAATGATTTCTTCCGATGAGTAAGACCGTACACCATTGTTTTAGCTACGAAGTCTTCGGAATCTCTGCCCGCCAGAATAGCCTTTTCTATTTCACCTTTCTCTACGAAATCAAGAATGCTATTGACCGCCTGTTGACTGCGCCGCTTCATTTCAATAAAAATAAACAAACACCGTTCGATGACAATGCTCAAGGCAATCAATAACGTTAATAATAGCGGCCACATGACCGGGCCGCCTTTCTGAATAATCGCCCACATGGTTTCTCCTACATCTGATTTGAATTACAAATATCGAAAATTTGACTAAATAGACCGCATTAAAATACAGCAATCCCGTCTATGTATTAACTGGAGTGATCCAAACGATTGAATTCGAGAGATTAAGCTTTAGGGACGTGTTCGATGGGGCGAACGACAAGGAGTGAATAAAAGGAAGATTGTTCTCTGTGGTAAAAAGAAATCTGTCTGTTGATCTGATTCTTTTTTTGTACGGCTAGAAAATGGTGACTTGATCCTCCGGGGCCGTTCTGTTCTTTTTGCGCGGCACCGGAGCCTTTATAGGCTGCTTTCCCGACGCCGACGTTCTTGGCCGATTGCTTGGCCATAGCCTGAGAACACATACAAATCGCACGCTGACCGTTACAGGCAATCTTCTCTTTGCTGGGCGTTATAAAAAAACCCAGAGGCAAAATCCAAGTAATGAACAGGATGGCCGTTAAAGAAGCAATAAATTTCTGCATAGGCTGACTATATCAAATTGATAAAAAATGTAAATCCAATATTTGATTCAATTTACCCTGTCATTTGACAACAATACCAGCTTTCCGCATTTTAGCTTTATGTATGACCTATTTATCATTTCCGACATTCTTTATGACTTCAACTCCAGTATAGACGCCTAAGTAACCGGTCAACAAACGCCGTTTGCAAAGCTGGAATCAACCTAACAACTCTTTGTCGTGGACCCGAAATTTTAAAACTTAAACAATAAATTTACGGTCACACGGTCATTGAACAAGTCCTTACGATCTGTGCTGGTTTGTTCCCATGCGGCGCCAATCCGGACATTCTTGTTAACCACATAGCGGAAACCGCAGGCCTCTATGGCAATTGTTCCCAGCCGCGAGGAACCCAGATTGAGAACAACCAATTCTCCTTCTCTATGGGTATACTGCCGTTCAACTCAACAATAGGATAGAATGTCTTCGTCAACGCATACTCTAGTCGCAATGTAGGGTGTTTCGTCTAAAATAATATTACTGATCGCCGGAACGTAGCACCCCTTAAACCCTACATCAGGACTGAAGAAATACTTATCAAAGAATCACGCCCAAGACTGATTACAAACAACTGACGGTAACATCACGAGAATAGCGATCCTGCTTTTTATGCTAACTCTCCTATGCTTACAATTTCAATGTATCTAATAATTGTTATTATAGGCAGCAGAAAAGATAGCACTATACGGAGTATTACCTAAGAAACAGGGTATTAATACCTACCTTGATATTCTCGTGATTCGGCTTTGCGGAGTTTCGAAGGAGGATGGTATCAGTCAACGGGGGCTATGATCTCTTCTCCCTGATTGGACGGAGAGTTGACCAGCGTCGCAATTTTATAGGCTTCCATGCCCGCGGGTTCGTGCGGCCGCAATAACGCGCGGACCGCATCTTCGCCGCAGTCGGACAGCCATTTCTGAGCGTCATCCTTTTTGGAAAAGATGACAGGCATGCGGTCGTGGATCGGCGACATGACCGTGTTCGGCCCGCACGTGACGACCGAGCACGTATGGAGCGGTTTCCCGCCCTTGTCCCAGATATCCCAAATGCCGGCGAAGGCGAAGGTCTCGTGTGATTTCAGGCGTATGCAATACGGCTGTTTCGCGCCTTCGGTCTTTTGCCATTCGTAAAAGCAATCGGCCAGGATGAGACAGCGTTTTTTGCGGATCGAATGACGGAACGAAGGTTTTTCAAAGATGGTCTCGCTTCGGGCGTTGTTCATTTTGTAACCGATCTTCTCGTCCTTGGCCCACGACGGGACCAGGCCCCAGCGCACAAGAGTCAGTTCATCCGGCGACGCATTCAATACAACGGGCACGTCCTGGCCGGGCGTGATGTTGTAACGCGGCACGAGATCAAAGTCGATATTTTTCAACCGGAAGGCTTTCTTGATCTTCTCTTTATCCGTTTTAGTTTGTCCGTATCGTCCGCACATCAGCTTTTGACCTCCAAGAGTTCATTCCAGTTGGTGGTATATCGATTGGATTTATGGGCCTGCTTCATGAACCAGGGCTTCCCCATGCCCTCGGAAGCAAGGTGTATCTTACCATGATTCACTTTTGCGTTGTAGCGGTCCAACGTCTCCATCAACTTCTGCTGACGGGTGCCGGTGTAAACCGGCCCGATCAGATACTGCTGAGCGGCGTTCTCATGGACCAGATCGGCCAGCATGACGCCGGCGCGCTTGTATTTGTAACCATTCTTGAACATGTGTTTCAAAAGCAGTTTGCCGTAATGCGACAACAGCGGCGTGTAGGCCGAGGGCGGATTGACATACATGCCCAGCGAATTGATGTAATATTCTCCCCGGAAACGGTTGGTCTCAACGTAAACGTGCACGTAACCGGCGAGCGACCGCTGACGGCGGAGTTTGACCGCGGCGCGGTCCATGTAAGCGGAGACAGCTTCTTCGAGCTCATCCAGACTTTCGACCTCGTAGCCGAACATGCGCGAACAGCCGATCATCTTCTTGTCAGGCAGGACCTCATCCAGTTTCAAACACGGTATGCCGCGCAGTTCCCAGACGGTCCGCAATCCGGTGACGGTCATCTTGTTTTTGATGAGACGGTCCGGGGCCTGCTTGAGATCACAAGCCGTCCGGATATTTTGAGCGTTGAGCCATAACGTCCGCTGCCGTCCGATCCCCCAGATCTTTTCCACCGGAACATTTTTTAAATGCTCGTCCTCGTTCTCCATAAGGCAAAGAACACCGGTCTTATAAACTTTTTTGGAAAGATAATTGGCGATCTTGGCGAGCGTCTTCGTCCGCCCGATCCCGACGGACACCGGCACACCCGTCTGCTGTCTGACCGCCTGCTGGATCAGCCGGGCGTGACTCTCCAAATCATAATTGGCAAAGCCTTTAAAAAACAGGAATGCCTCATCGATCGAATACACTTCGATGTTGGGCGTAAAACCGGAAAGAATGCTCATGATGCGCGCCGACATATCGCCGTAAAGGACGTAATTCGATGAGAACACGCGGACTTTATGCTTGTCGACGATGTTCCGGCATTCGAATAAAGGCTGGCCCATTTCGATGCCGACGGCCTTCGCCTCTTCCGAACGGGCCACCACACAGCCGTCATTATTGGACAGGACGATCACCGGCACGCCGCGGGCGGTCGGATCAAAGACCCGTTCGCACGAGGCATAAAAATTGTTGCAGTCGACAAGGGCGTAGAGGTCCATTGGCTTAAACAGTATGAAGAACGTGGGCGACGACTCCCCATATTTCAAAGTCGGCCTCATCGGGGATTTCGATCGGCGGAAAATTCGGATTCTCGGCGAGAAGGGTTATCCTGCCCTGCCGTTTTCTTAAACGCTTGACCGTGAATTCGCCGTTGAGGACCGCGACGACGATTTTATTATTCACAGCTTCAAGGGAACGGTCGACAATCAGGAGATCGCCCGGAAAAATGCCGGCGTTGATCATTGAGTTTCCCGTTGCTTTCAAAAGAAACGTAGCGGCCGGATGCTTGATCAGGTGCTCATTAAGATCGAGCTGTTTTTCAATGTAATCATCCGCCGGCGAAGGAAACCCGGCTCTTATTGGAGAAAGATAAAGCGGAAGTTTGATCGAAGCGGCTGATTTTGGAACACATAGAAACGGCATGACCTAAAATACCACACATGCGTGCGGATATCAAAGGCTTTTCAAAAATAGCGGAGTGATTACTTCGATTTGGGCTTGGTTTTGGACGAAGACTTTGAGGAATCTTTATCGCGGTTCGCGGAGATGAGGGATTTGGCGTCGCGATGACGTTTTTGAAGATCGATATATTTGGCGGCTATCTGATAGTAACCTTTACGGTGTTCGCTCACGCGCACAACTTTTCCGAAACCGTTGAAGAGCGACAGGACACCGGACATGACCACCTGCAGTTCAACGACATCAGACGGCTTATAAGGAAGCGCGCTGGTAAACAAAATCCCGCTGTAGCTCATGTCCTGCGTGGTGGCCAGCTGCCAGATGTCTTCGCGTTCGCTCTTGCCGCGTTTGTGCAGGCGGTGACGAACGGTGACGATGCGTCTAACGCGGACACTGTCTCTGCGGTCGTTGAAATTTGTTTTGATCATTGCAGTTCCCGGTACGGCATGGCAAATGTTTCGGCCACTTCTTTGATGGTCAATTGCCCGTCGATGACATTGAGCGCGCGTTTCATTTCGTAAGATTCTTCGACGGTTTTTAAGTATCCCTTGTTGGCCAAAAGCAGAATATAAGGAAACGTTGCGTTCGTCAAGGCATAAGTACTCGTTCTTGCGACGGCTCCGGGCATATTTGTAACGCAATAGTGAACGACGCCGTCGACGACATACGTGGGATTCTCATGCGTGGTCGGCTTGCTCGTTTCGACCGATCCGCCCTGGTCGATCGCCACATCGACGATGACGCTCCCCTTCTTCATCTGCGATACCAGAGTGCGGCTGATGAGACACGGCGCCTTCGCCCCGCGGATGAGAACGCTTGAGATCACGAGATCGGCCTTGAGGACCGCGTCGCGGATGGTGTGCGCGTTACTCATGATGGTATGGACATTCGGCGGCATGACTTCTTCGAGATAACGCAGACGGTTAAGGTTCACATCGAGCACCGTCACATTCGCACCCATGCCGGCGGCGATGAGACAGGCGTTGGCCCCGACGATCCCCGCACCGATGACAACGACTTCGGCGGGCGCGACGCCCGGTACGCCGCCTAAGAGAATCCCGCGGCCCTGCATGGGTTCTTCCAGATATTTGGCGCCTTCCTGCGGAGCCATGCGTCCGGCGACCTCGCTCATCGGCGTCAGGCACGGCAGTTCACCGTCGCGCGTCTGCAAAGTTTCGTACGCAAAAGCGATGACCTTGCGTTTGATCAGCGCCTCGGTGAGCGTGCGGCTGGCGGCGAGATGCAAATAGGTAAAAAGTATCTGCCCGGCCTTGAGA
>JAGNTT010000084.1 GCA_017987425.1 Candidatus Omnitrophota bacterium | reverse complement strand
TCGCCGATCGGCGCCGTGATCATAAACTCGTGCGAAACACTTCCGCCCATGGCGCCTGAATCAGCCTCGACAATCACCGGATTCAGACCGCAGCGCTTGAAAATTTTAACGTAAGCCTCATACATCAGCTGATAATTTTTCTTAAGGCCCGCTTCATCGCAATCGAAACTGTAGGCGTCCTTCATCATGAATTCGCATGCGCGGACAATTCCGAAACGCGTTCTCAATTCATCGCGGAACTTGCTCTGAATCTGATACAACGTCACCGGCAATTGACGATAGGACTGCACATACGAACGCACAATTTCCGTAATAACTTCTTCATGCGTCGGCCCCAGACACATCTGCTTGCCCTTGTTATCCTTAAACCGGATCATGACCTCCGCGAGGGTTTTATCACGGCCTGTTTTCTGCCATAAATCAATCGGCTGAAGACAGGTCAGGTACAACTCATGCGCACCTGCGGCGTTCATTTCCTCGCGTATGATGTCCTGAACGCGGTTTAAAACACGCAAACCCATCGGCAGATAACAATAGACGCCGGCGGAAAGCATATGAACGAGCCCGGCTCTTAATGACAACTGGTGACTGATTGCCTCGGTACCGATCGGAATTTCTTTCGATGTCGGTATAAAAAATTTTGACCACAACATGTGTCTAATCCTTATTAATTAATCAAACATCCCCGCCGGTAGCGGAATGTTGTATTTCACAAATTTCTTATAGAACGACGGTTTTTTTCTGTTTAAGACCCAATCACCGTGGACCTTGCCGTTATCGTCGATTTTTTCCTGTTTGAATGTAAAGATGTCGTTCATTTGAATCTTGCCGTTGCCGTCTTTCATGGAGACGAGGTCGGTGATGTTGGTGACGCGGCGCACGCCGTCGACATAAAGTTCGGCGTAAACGATGATATCGATCGCGCTCGCCAGCTGTTCCTGGATCTGCTCACCAGTAAGGCGGATACCGGACATGAGCATCATGGTGATCATGCGGTTAAACGCTTCTTCCGGAGAATCGGCGTGGACGATCGCGAGCGACCCTGAGTGTCCGGAGCTGATAGACTGCACCATGTCCAAAATTTCATCCCCGCGGACTTCACCGACGATGATACGGTCGGGCCTCATACGCAGAGAGTTGATGAAAAGATCGCGGATGGTGACCGCCCCCTTACCTTCAATGTTTGCGGGCTTGGACTGAAGGGAAACGACGTGCTGCTGTCTCAATCTAAGTTCCGCCGTGTCTTCGATCGTAATGATGCGTTCGTGATTTGGGATATGCGCGGAGAGAACGTTCAAAAGCGTTGTTTTTCCGCAGCCTGTGGCCCCGCAGAAAACAACGTTCAACTTGCCTTTGATGGCGGAAACCAGAAAGTCGGCCATTTGTTTGTTTAAGGTCTTCTTCTGCATCAAATCCTCAAGCCCCGTTAATTCCTTCAAATATTTGCGGATGGTAATGACCGGACCGATCATCGCGCAGGGCGGCAGAAGAATGTTGACGCGCGAGCCGTCAGGAAGAGAAAAGTCGACATAGGGGGATGATTCGTCGACGCGGCGGCTGTAGGTCGCGGAAGCGAGAATTTTCTGGACGGTATGCATCAGATCGTCGATGCTTCTAAACTGCACCGGACAAAGTTCGATGCGTCCATTTCTCTGGATATAAACCTGCTTGGGACCGTTGATCATGATTTCGGTGATGGTCGGATCTTCAATGAGCGGACGGATGGGACCAAGGCTGACGACCGCGCTGACCAGTTCGCGGATGATGGTTGCGCGCTCATCAAACGTCATTTCCATCTTGGTCTCTTTACACAATTCGATGATGGCACTATCAACGAAAACACGCAACTGGTCGTCCTTCATCGTATCCTTGACCTTCAAAAAGTTAGTCTTGGAAATCAGATAATGGTGAATTCGCGATTTGATGTCTTCATGTTCCATAAAAAATTCTCTCCCTTATATTTGCAAAATATAGCTGGTATTTTAACTTATGGAACCAGCCTATGCCAGAAGTTTGTCAGTTTGTCAAACAAACCGATACGGTCGAAATCCACGTAAAAAACAAACAGCGCCAAGAAAATAATGAAGCCAAGACCTATGCGCATGATCCATTCTTCCACCGCGGGCGGAAGCGGCTTGCCGCGCAACTTTTCGATGGCCAGAAGCAGCAAGTGTCCGCCGTCCAAAGGAATGATCGGCAGCAAATTAAAGATGGCCAAACTTGCGGAAATCACGCCGACAATGTGCAGCAAGAATGCAAAACCTACGGAAGTCGCATATTTGATAACAAAAAATATCCCGACGATGCCCATCGCATCTTTGGGCGAACGTATGCCGATCGCCATTTCATAAAGACCTTGATAAGTCTTGCAGGTGATATCCCATAATTCCTCTCCCGCTTTGACCAAGGCCTCGCCGAAGCCGTAACGCGTGACCACCATTTCTTTTTCAGACTTGATCTGCAGTGGTAAAATCCCGACCTGACGTGTCGCGTGTTCCTTACCGAAGATGTCCTTCTGTTTATATTCTGCTGGAATCACGGGAATGGTCATTTCCATTCCGTCACGTTCCACCGAAAAGATAAGCTCTTTGCCCTTGGAAGCTGTGATGTAATCCTGCATATCGGGCCAGTTAACGATTTTCTTATCGTCGATGCTGAGAACTTTATCCTCAGCCATCAGACCGGCCTTATGGGCCGGAGAATCCGCTTTAATTTCTCCAATACGGGCGTCGATCTTTTTGTACGACAAGTCCATGTCCACATAACCAATCATGAACACGGCACAGAAGCATAAATAAGCAAACACGATGTTCACCAAGGGGCCCATGAATACAATAAGCGCGCGGTGCCCCACCGACTTAGAGAAATATTCGTCGGAAGACCCCTGACACTGGCTGCGTTCATCGCCAGCCATCTTAACGTATCCGCCAAGTGGAAAAACGCACAAACGGAACTCGGTCCCCTTATGCACAAACGACCAAATCTTACCGCCGATGCCGAGGGCAAATTGTTCGACCTTCACACCCAATTTCCTGGCAGCGATGAAATGACCCCATTCATGAACCAGAATTAAAACAGAAAGAACGATAAGGAAGATGATCGTATCCATTAGAGTAATTTCCTTGTTTCTTCACGGGCCCAGCCGTCAACATCCAGGATATCCTGAAGACCAGGGCTCTTGATCAATTTATGTTTGAGAACTACACGTTCAACCGCATCGTAAATCTTCGTAAATGAAATCCTGTTGTGGAGAAATGCATCGACCGCTTCTTCATCAGCGGCGTTAAGCACACACGGAAGCGTTCCTCCCTTTCGTGCCGCATGAAACGCCAATGCCAGTGCTGGAAATTTTTTTAAATCCGGCTTTTCAAAATTAAGACTTTTAAGAGAGAAAAAATCCAAATCTTCAAGCCCTGTCGGCAGACGTTCCGGATATGTCAGAGCGTATTGAATCGGCAGCCTCATGTCGGTCACTGCCAGCTGCGCCATGATCGAACCGTCTATAAATTCGACCATCGAGTGAATAATAGCCTCCGGATGAACCACCACATTAATCTCATCAGCCGTCAACCCGAAAAGCTTCTGGGCCTCGATAACTTCAAAACCCTTGTTCATTAGAGTCGCCGAATCGACTGTGATCTTCGGCCCCATCTTCCAGCGCGGATGCGCCAGAATCTGTTTGACCGTCAATCGGTCGAACTTCGAAATAGGAACTCTCAATAACGCACCGCCGGATGCGGTCAAATGAACACGCCTGAGTTCCTGCCGGTTCTGCCCGCTCAAACACTGAAAAATCGCGCTTTGCTCGCTGTCGATCGGAATGATGACGGCGCCTGATTTTTTGGCCTCCGCCATCAAAATATCGCCGGCAATAACCAGAGCTTCCTTATTGGCAGGCGCCACCACTTTACCCGCGCGGACAGCAGCCAGAAAGGGAATCAGAGCAGCGCTTCCGCGCATCGCAAGGATCACCACATCCACTTCCGGCAAGGAAGCTATCATTGAAAGATCACGTTCAACGCTGCACAGCCGTACGCTGCGGGATTTAATACTCTTTTTTAGACGCCCTATCCCATCATCTGTTGCCGCTAAATATTTCGGCGAAAACTTTAGGGCCTGTTCCTGTAAAAGATCGCAATTCTTATAGGCCGTCAACGCTACGACATTAAAACGGTCCCGATAACGGTCCGCCACTTTCAGCGTGTTGATCCCGATTGATCCGGTCGACCCCAAAATTGCAATGTTGCGTTTTTTCATGGACGAATGACTTGCAGACTATCCAAGGTCGAACTCATGTACAAATAAAACGCGGGCGCCGAAAACAACAAGCTGTCGATGACATCCAGCACCCCGCCCATACCCGGAAGCAATTTCCCGGAATCTTTTACATTACAATCGCGTTTAATAAGTGATTCCGAAAGATCCCCTAACTGTCCAAGACCGCCGAAAAACGCTCCCATCAGAGCCACATGCAATGTTGAAAAATTCAGAAAATCCGGCAAAAATGAACTACAGGCAACTGCCGTCGCAATACTAAACAGGAAACTACCAAAAGCCCCTTCAATAGATTTATTCGGGCTTACTTTGGGCAATAACGGGTGTTTCCCAAAACGGCCCCCGACAAGCAAGGCGCCAATGTCTCCTGACTTAGTCACAAGGATAATAAACGCCAAAAGCTTGATGCCTTCAATTCCGGGCAGCATCAATTTTATCTTGACCAAAAAGCTGAAAAACCAAGAAACGTACAAAACTCCGAACAGAGTTGTCGAAAGACCGACAATTGCATTGCGCGTATCCACGCGCCTGAACTGCAAAAGCATGATCAGTAAAAATCCGACGACGATAAAGAGCAATTCCCAATTCTTTGTCAGCTCGAAGCGCGTATAGGTCGACAACGGAATAAGAATCCCGATAAAAAGCCCGGTGTAGCTGTAGATCGGGATATCTTTTTTCTGAATCAAATAAAAAAACTCGTAAAGCCCGCCCGCCGTCAGAAGACAAATCACAATAATAAACAAATACTTATTAAAAATAGAAACGGCAACTATGGACAACATCAGCGAAGAACTGAGTAACCTGGCAAAACTCATACCGATCCTCTTTTATTGCGCCGCCAGGCCGCCATAACGGCGTTCGCGGTTTTGAAAATCTTCGATGGCCTTGCGAAACTCGGTTTCATCGAAATCAGGCCAAAATTTTTCGGTGAAATAAAACTCCGCATACGACAGCTGCCAGAGAAGAAAATTACTGATGCGCTTCTCACCCGAAGTTCTGATCAAAAGATCCGGGTCTGGCAAACCTCTGGTGTATAAGTAATCACTCAGTAATTGCTCGTTGACTTGGTCTTCTCTAAGCGTTCCCGCCTTAATGTCCTGATAAATTTTTCCGATGGCATCAAGAATTTCCGTCCTGCCGCCGTAATTGAAAGCCACATTCACTGTAAGCCTAGTGTTGTCTTTAGTGAGCTGTGTGGCGTCCTCAAAACCTTTAGTGACCTGGTCAGGAACCCCCTGCCTGCGCCCGATAAACTGAAGCCTCACTCCCGCTTCGTGCATTTTTTTCACCTTGCGGTTCAAGACAGCAATCAGAGTATGGATCAGCATACTGACCTCGTTTTTCGGACGGTTCCAATTTTCCGTCGAGAAAACGTAAATCGTCAGCACCTTGATGCCCATTTTCATACATGTCTCGATCGCCTCATCAACCCTTTTGACCCCTTCTAAGTGTCCCTGAGTCCGGGGCAGTCTGCGGCTTTTAGCCCATCGGCCGTTGCCGTCCAAAATGATCGCGACATGTTGAGGTACTTTTTTATCCGTCATAGTGTTCAACAAATAAAACGGGGGACTTTGCAATCCCCCACAGGTAAACACACAGCATAACTTATCTACGTCAAACGCCGGTCAACAACAAAACTCATTGCTTGTTCTCACCAGATGTCCCATTGATTTCGACCGTCTGATTCTGCTCGGCAATTTCTGCCGCTAGTTTGGCAGCCGACGCTGCAGCTGCGGATTCCGCCTGTTGAATGATCAAAGTTTGAATTTGATCTTCCAGTTGAGACTTTGCCGTGGACAAACGCTGAAATTGGATATCCAGATCCTTGTTGACACTTTTTTGTTCCTTAAGGAGGTCCTGGATTTTCCCCAACTTCTGTTCATTGTCTGCTAAATCACCCTGAAGCTGTTTAATTTTGGAAACACTGTTAACGACTTTTTCTTCCGCAACCAAACGACTGTATCGCTCCGACTCCAATACTTTCGATATATCCGTGACTTGCTTCTTATAATAAACAGTCACTCCGGCAAGCGCACCAAGAAAAACAATGAATAAAAGTATCAGTCCGAAAGTTTTCAAGCTTTTTTACCCGTTAAATCGAACTATTGTGACGCTTCCCCTTTTTCCTTATCAATCTTCGGGAGGATCACAATCTCGACACGGCGGTTTTTTTGCTGACCCTCTTTAGTGTCATTGTTTGTGATCGGATGATATTCGCCATAACCCGTGGCGGAAAGTCGCATAGGATTAACACCATGATCGGTAAGATAATAAAGAACGCTCAATGCGCGGTGGGAGGATAATTCCCAATTGGATTTCCAGCCCGAACGCTTAATCGGTTCATTGTCCGTGTGGCCTTCGATGCCGGCGTTCAAATCCGGTACAACTTCGTTGACGACGGATACTATCTTGTCTAACTTTTCAAATGATTCCTTACGGAGATCCGCTTTTCCGGAATCAAAAAGCACCTCGGCCACGAAGGTGATGACCAGCCCCTTCTGCAGGCGCTCAACAGTTACTTCTTTGTCATTGATTTCATTTTTAAGGCGGTCTTCCAATGCATCTTTGGCTCTCTGCAGCTCATCAATATCACCTTTGAGCTTGGAAATCTGATCCTGAGCGTCATTGCGACGACCTTTTTGAAAAATAAATGTGCAACCGGAGGAACTGAGCATAAAAATACCGACCAGAAAAACACCCGTTAAAATCTGAATATTCCGTCTCATGAATTCCTCCTTTTACAGGAAAACACATTAACATAGCCTGTTTTTAAAGTCAAGATGTTTGGCCCTGATTCTCGGCGTAAAAAGGCTTATTTCACAATAATTTCATCGCGTTTGGAACCGATGGAAATGTATTTGATGCGCACCTTCAAAAGCTCTTCCAAACGGTTGATGTAACGTCTGGCATTTGCCGGCAATTTGGAAAAATCGCGGATGCCTCGCGTGGATGCCTGCCATCCCGGTAGAGTTTCGTAAACCGGTTTGACTGAGCTGACGACTTCATAATCATGCGGAAAATCTTTGATCGTTTTTCCCTTAAAACGGTAACTGGTGCAAATTTTGATTTCTTTAAGTTCATCAAGCACGTCAAGCTTCATGATCGCAAGCTCATCGGCTCCGTTGATGATAAGAGCATAACGCACGAGCACGGCGTCGAACCAGCCGCAACGGCGCGGACGGCCAGTGGTCGAGCCGAACTCTTTACCTTTGGTGCGGATCTCATTGTCCATCTTCGATGAGAATTCCGTCGGAAAAGGCCCTTCGCCGACACGCGTCGTATAAGCCTTCACCGTTGCGATCACTTTGTCAATCTTGGTCGGCGGCACGCCGCTTCCGGAACACACACCGGAAACACATGAGTTGGATGAAGTCACAAAGGGATACGTTCCGAAATCAATATCCAGAAAAGCTCCCTGGGCGCCTTCGAAGAGTATCGATTTCTTCTTGGCAATCTGCTCATTTAAATAAAGCGCTGTATCGCAGACATACGGCTTAAGCTTCTTTCCATAATTAAGATATTCGCGATAAATCGTCTCGAACTGATACTCTTTGTGACCGAATGCTTTGCGAAAGATTTCATTCTTTTCTGTAAGATTATCCTCGAGTTTGGCCTTAAAAACTTTCGGATTCAACAGATCGATCATACGTATGCCGCACCGCGTCACCTTATCCGCATAACAGGGACCGATGCCTCGTCCGGTTGTACCGATCTTATTTTTGCGCTTCCCTTCACGCAAACCGTCGAGCACCCGGTGATACGGCATGACGACGTGCGCGTTGATGGCGATCTTAAACTGCTCCG
>JAGNTT010000083.1:4380-8223 GCA_017987425.1 Candidatus Omnitrophota bacterium | reverse complement strand
GCCTCCTAAGGATTATTTTATAGTTGATCGTTGTTCGTTGATGGTTGATCGTTGTTAGTTGATCGTTGTTAGTTGATCGTTGTTAGTTGATCGTTACGAACAACGAGTTACGAACACCGAGCAACGAATCACGAACAACGAAACTACGAACAACGAGTTACGAACAACTAGCGACGAGTTACGAACAACGAAACCACGAACAACGAGTTACGAACAACGAGCAACGAATCACGAACAACGAAACTACGAACAACAAGTCACGAACAACTAGCGACGAGTCACGAACAACGAGCCACGAACAACGAAACTACGAACAACAAGCAACGATCAACGATCAACGATTCACGAACAACTCCTAAACGCCTTCCGCCGCCGGCGGCACCGGCGGAAATTCCAGCCGGGTCATGGCTTTAACAAGAAGTTCAGCCTCGTTGGTCTTGACCGCGAGGCCGTCCGCCCCCACACTCTGGGCCAGCTCGGAGGCTTGGTTCAGCTGAACAAGGCTTTCGGTCAGCAGGATCAGCTTGGGCGACCAGCTCAGCGCCTTGATCTCCTTGCAGAAATCAACCGTGGGTTTGAATTCATGTTCGATGTCCAGCACCACAATATCGGGCCTGGAATGCAGAATCTTATCCATTGTCTCTTTATTTTTGCCCAGATGATTGACCGATTTGAAGCCCACCGCTCTTAATTTCTCTTCGATCTGCGTGCGCTGTTTGACGTCGCGGTCGACAATGAGGATCGATCTCAGATAGAGCTCTTCCCACTGGTCCGGACTGAATGTGTTGAGCGCCGCGGCATCGCCGGCCTTGATGAAATAATCCAGATCGCGCGGATTTTTGGTGTACGTCATGGCTGTTTCTTTGGTGATCAGATCGCGGCGGATGAGATCGGCCAGACAGCGCTCGAGCGTGTGGCTTGTGCCCTGCACGTTCGCGTCCATGTGCCCGCGGATCTCATTCAAGACCCCGCGGTGGATCAGATTCTGGATGGCGACGGAAGTCACCAAGACGTCGGTCGCGAGCACGCGGCCTTCGGTATTTTTCAAAGGCACCAGCGACTGGGACACAACACCGAGCAGAGTGCCGGCCAACTGGATGTTGATCTGCTGGCGGCGGTCCGCCGGAAAAACGTCGATGACGCGGTTGATGGTCTCGACCGCGTCGGAGGCGTGCACGGTGGAAAGCACAAGGTGGCCGGTCTCGGCCGTGGTCAGGGCCATGGAAATGGAATCGAGGTCGCGCATCTCGCCGATGACCAGAACGTCCGGGTCCTGGCGCAGAGCGTATTTCAGCGCGTCGTTAAAGGAATTCGTATCCGGCCCCACTTCACGCTGGATGACGAGGCTGTTTTTCGACTGATGATTATATTCGATGGGATCTTCGATGGTGATGATCTTGCAGCGGCGCGTGCGGTTGATGTAATCGATCATATAGGTCAGCGTCGTCGTCTTGCCGCTTCCGGCTGTGCCGGAAATAAGGATGAGACCTTTACGCTTCTTGCACAGCTGGTTGATGACCTGCGGCAGGCCGAGCTCCTGGAGCGTCTTGATTTCATCAACCGTGATTCTTAAATTGGCGACGATCATGCCCTGGCTGTAGCAAACATTCACGCGGAACTGGTAATCCTTGGCGCTGCGGAACGAAAAGTCGAGTTCTTTGTTTTTCTTCAGGATCGCGTTCTGTTCATCAGTGAGCATTCCCAGAACAACGCCCGACAGCGTTTCTTTAGTGAGCGGCTCCATTTCCATCATAATGAGCTCGCCGTTGATGCGGATGTACGGAGGTTTTTCGGTCTTCAGATGTATGTCGGAGGCTCCGCGCTGCAGGGCCTCATTGATGATGTCGTCGATACTGGTGATCTGCATGGTCCCTCTTTAGTTTTTAACTTATACAGTACCAGTGGCCAGTATCAGTGACCAGTTGAGGCAAGTTGTCTTAATCGCCTATGTGCTGACCACTGACACTGAACACTGGACACTTATTTTTTAAACAATCCGCCCAAGTCTTTGCCGATGCCCTTGATCGTTTCAACCGATTCCTTGCTCACACCTTTGCCGATATCTTCCAGCACTTTGCCCGATTTGGCCACGCTTTCGGTGACGGCTTTCATGGTCGCCACATTGACCTGAGTGAGCACGACCCTCACGAGCTCGGCGGGCGTGATGCCTTCCGTTCCCTTGCCCAGATCTTTAAGATGAATGTCCGGCAGGGGTACGGTCATGTCCTGGCTCGCGACCACTGCATTAAGTCTAACATGTACTTTGGCGCCGGTAATGAGGAACTCATCCACCTGGATTTTGGGGGCCGGTTTCGCGGCAGCCTCTTTGGACTTATCAGGGGCAGCGCTTTTCGGCTGTTCGGATTCGGGTTTGGCGGCAACGGAATTGACGTTGTCGAGAATTTTGCTGATGTTGTTGCCGGAGAGCCCGCCGTCAAAGGTGATTTCGGGAGATTCGACACGGATGGATTTAACGACGATCTTGGAGGATGTGACCGACATCGGATCAATGCTGACCGATGCCTTGCCGAGCCGGATGGCCTCGGGTGTTTTGTATCCTTCCGGATTGCCGACGACCAGGCCTTTGATCACGGCCGCGCCGGAGAGAAGCGACACATCGACCGCGTCCAGCTTGATAGAAACCTGCGTGATCTTGGGACCCAAGGTCTCCACGCCTGTCTTGATGATGGGGCCGATGAACAACCCGACACCCACGGAAATGGCAATCAATAGAACAACCAGACCGATAACGAGATAAAGAAATACTTTTTTCATGTGTGTTCCTTTGCTGGAATGAATTTTTGAATGAACTTAAATGCGCTTAAAACGGCATAGTTAGTATACTGAAATTTGGGAAGGAATGAAGAAATTTTCGTGCGAGAATCAAAAGGAAGCCAGGGCGCCCCTTATGGAGAACCCTGGCATTTTTATCGAGCCGCAAAACACATTACCGGCTGACAGCCCGCTTGGCTGCGTCGGCGGTGTCATTAATCGCCTTCTTGACCTTGCCGCTGGCTTTATCAGCCTGGCCTTCACGCTTTAACTTTTCGTTTCCGGTCAACTCACCGGCTGCAACTTTAATACGACCCTTCGTTGTATCCATGTGTTCTGCCATATGTTCCTCCTTGTAGGAATGATTGATTTCTACAAAGAGAATAGCTGATCCCGCATGAACAGAAGGTTAATTGGATGTTAAAAAATTTTTATTCTTAATCCGGGGCTACCATTCCCAGGGAATTTCCGGAAAAAGTATCCTTACCGCCGCCATGTATATAGGCTTGAACAGATAACCGAAACCGTACCAGGCCGCCAGCAATCCGATCCATGAAAACGAAGCCTGATTGATAAATGCCATGTATCGACGGGCCGTCTCATCGGACATCAAAAGAGTAACCGCACAACTGCCATCGAGCGGAGGCAATGGAATCAAATTAAACGCAAAGAGCAGCAGATTTAAATAAAAAAGGACGCTGATAAACGCGGCAACAGCCGGCAGTATACCCGTTTCCGTGGCCATGACGATCTGATAGGCAAACATCTGATCAGGTATGGCGAAGATATTCAAGGCAACGCCTGCCTTCATCACAACCATGCACACCGCGACCACCAGAAGATTTGCCGCGGGACCGGCCAGAGACATGAGTGCCGATCGTTTCGGATAACGGTCCGCCCATTGAGGGTCATAAGGCGCGGACGCCCAGCCGATCATCCATCCGTTCGATACAAATGAGAGCAAGGGCACCACCACCGTCCCCAAAAATTCCCTGCGTATGTGCGGCAAGGGATTGAGCGTCACCTGCCCCCCATGATAGGCCGTGTCATCACCCATCTTGTGCGCGGCCA
>JAGNTT010000083.1:0-4280 GCA_017987425.1 Candidatus Omnitrophota bacterium | reverse complement strand
GGGTTTCACCGGTCATATTTCCATCGGAGTCATACTCAAACACCGATTCCTTGACGCCGTTCGGATAAAAATAAATAAACTGCCCGGTAATTTTATCATCCGTGTAGAAGGCTGACGCGCTGAGCTTTCCGTCCTCGTAAAATTCTTTATACTCGCCGTTTAATTTTCCGTCCCGGTATATCCGGGATTCCCCCAATTGTCCATTCTCAAAATAAGCAAACGCTGCCCCATCGGGTTCGTCATTCCTGAACCCGGCTTTTTTCATGATTTGTCCCGATTCAAAATACTGAATTCCCTCACCGTTTCTTTTATTATGGACATAATCCATTTCTTCTTTAAGTACACCGTCCGGATAGAATTCCTTTCTCCGCCCTTCTTTAAACCCGTCAATGTAATTTGCTGAAGAATACAGCTTTCCATCGGGATATTTGATCTCGCGCAGGCCGTTAAACGGCTTGCCGTCATTGCCGATGAAACGGCCATGCTCAAAACGGGCTTGATACAGCTGAGTGCCGTCTTCTAAAAAGGCCGTTGTGATGCCGTGAGGATCCTCATTCTCATCCGCTGTCCACTCAGCCTCCAGCTGTCCGTTTTCATAGTACTGCTTCTGCAATCCTTTCATGATCCCGTTTTCGTAGGTGATTTCCGAACTGAGCTTCCGGTTGCGGTAATAGGATTTCTGCACGCCGTCGAGTTTGTCGTCTTTATAGTTGGATACCGCCATTAATGCGCCGTCGTCGTAATATTCCTTGAGTTCGCCATTCTTGACCGGATCGGCACAAGCGGACGCGGTAAAGAAAAGGAACAGCCCGAAAGTTAAAATGTATTTTAATAACGGATTATGTCCCACTCGATCCCCCCAATGTTTGCCTGACAATCTCGACAATCATGGCCAGCTGAAAAGGAGCCTTGTCTCCGAGCAATTCCAATTCACTCTGGCATATTTGATAAACTTTGTCATGCTGTTCGCTATTCATGATAAGAGACCACATCGCGGCCCCTTTAACGACGACAGGCATTAATTCCTCATCGGAAATTCCAAGTATTTTGCGGATCTCAACCGCAGACTTCGAAACCTGTCCGGGACCTCCTGAATTATTCGCGAAATTGGAGTATATACAATCCAGATCATCCCTGGATAAGATGAGGGAATTCTCAAAATCAATCTCGACACCCATTTCCTGAACCAAAAGCCGTTCCAACTTCCGGACCTCGGCTTTGCTGTGCTTGTTATACAGCCAATTCTGCAATTTCTCCCGCACAACATCTTTCCAGCTCAAAACAGAAATGATCTGAGTAATCGCCACTGAATTCCCTGTGGCGAAAAACTCCGCCCACAAATAATCCAGATCCACTCCTCTTTTAATTTCATTTTTTAATGCGTTAAAACCTACAGGTATGGGCCCAGCCAAAGCATATTCGATATCCTTACGCTCGTTTTGGAAATCTTTGTCTGATAATTTAGATTTGAGATAGCCGGCGGTTTTTTCATCACCGCACACTTGCAAAATCATGAGGATAAAGACCCTCGCCTCATGCGTTTGGGAAGGCTGCTCAAATATTTTGATATATTCAGGAACTAATGACGGTTCTAATTGGGCAATACGAGCAAAAAGGTATGCCACCATGGATATGACTTCCGTCTCGGAATTTTTGATAAAGTCTGAAGGCGCTACTTTTTCCAAAAAGCCGGGAATCTTTGCGGGATCGGGGTTACGGTAATAATTGGTAAGGGGTTCGTTGACTTCTTCCATAATATCGGCCCTGGCCGTAACCGGCAGTAAACATGGACCCAAAAGAGCCAATATAATGAAAAGCTTAAACAGCTTAAGCATAAAACCTCACACGTTTTATAGTTGAAGTGATTATTTCGGAAGGATTCAAAGTGACGTTTTTAAAAACGGATGGTTTGCAGGGCTTTTCAAAGCGGGATTGGAGACTAAAATAAGAAATGGCGTCTTTAAAACCTTCTGGTTTTAAAGATTGCGATCTTATAATTAGATTCGGGCTCATAAAAAGGTGGCGGTCCTAAAACCATCTGGTTTTAGGACTCGCCACTTTCTTTCTTGATTCAAAACCGTGGAAAAAGTGGCGAGGGAGAGGGTCGAACTCTCGACCTTACGGGTATGAACCGTGCGCTCTACCAACTGAGCTACCTCGCCATAAAGGTGTGATGCCGTTGTCCGTCTATTTCCGGACAGAAAAACATATTTCGGCGTAATTGAGTGTAAATTCTAGAGGATGAACGGGGAATTAGCAAGAAGTTTCTTGAGGTTAAACACCCCCCCGCCGGACAAAATACTCTATCTTTCGGGGGGTATAATTTCTAGCAATTGTATTAAAAACGACAAAAAATCAGGCGGGGCTCACACAAAAAATACGACACCCAGCAGGGCCAGGATGACGATGAGCGAAACAATGTAGAAATCGTTGAAGTAAAAGAAATCGCTCAGGCGCTCAGGCGACGTGTACTGGAATTTGACGTTTTCGTTGACGACGCTGCCGGTATTGCGCATGGAGAGGACTTCACTCTTTTTAAGGCGGAGGAACTGGTCGGCGATGCGGTAGGCCTGCAGTTTCTGGGTCTCGATCATGTCCATGACCTTTTTTTCCGAGATGCCCAGAACCTGCGCGGTCTCACGCACGGTGATGAATTGTTCGTTACTCATTGAACCTTCCCGGCCGCGGCCCATGAATCGATTTTCACACGCTCAAATC
Organism: Candidatus Omnitrophota bacterium; assembly: GCA_017987425.1. Taxonomy (GTDB): domain Bacteria; phylum Omnitrophota; class Gorgyraeia; order Zapsychrales; family Fredricksoniimonadaceae; genus JAGNTT01. Next base: position 1,562 of record JAGNTT010000083.1, on the reverse strand, counting down.
TCCACGCTTCGCCTTCTTTGAAGGCCGGGATCTTGCCGGTCGAAGCCAGCTCGACAATGGCCGGCTCTTCGATTTCCAGATACTGGGCCAGTTCATCGACGGTGAGATAATCCTCCATCATATGGCATTTGCCCTGGAATACGGCACCCTCAACAATATTGAGTTTGGGAGTCGAGATGTCGCCGGTCACGATAGCGGTCGGCATAAGGACGAGCATTTTTCTGGCGATGACATTGCCTTTGACTTTACCGGCGATCACGATGTTTTCGCCCGTGATGTTGGCATCGACCAAGGCGGTCTGGCTGATGGTGAGTGTTCCGTGAGTGGTGAGCGTTCCGGCGAAATCGCCGTTAATGCGAAGATTGACCGGTTCGCCGAAGGTCATGTTCCCTTTCATGGGAACACTGATATCGATGACTTTTTCTTCGGGTTCTTTTTCGGGCTGTTCTTTTTTGCGTTCGCGAAATGGCATGACCATAAAACTACTCCTTGGTAAATTGAAAGCGGAAGAGCAATTGATCCTTCGTCGCTCCGCTCCGCAGGATGATTCATTGAAAAAGGAAATCTAATAGGACCTTCAATGAATCACATTTTATATCAAAATAAAGTTCGAAGTCAAGACGCGGAATTTGGAAAAACTTGCTACCGTCGCAGACGATAGCCTAATCCGGCGATCATGGCGGCGTTATCGAGACAGAGCGCCATCGGCGGAAAACGCACATCGATGCCGGCACGCGCCGCTTCCTCGGCCATCCGGCCGCGCAGCGCGGAATTAGCGGCGACACCTCCGCCGACAAGCAGAGTTTTCGCCTTCATATCGCGGCAGGCGGTCAAACATTTGTCCACGATCACATCGACGACGCTTTCCTGGAACGCATAGGCGACCTTGGCCGCGCTGAAATCTTTCTGACTTCCCTGTTTGTTCACATAATAATAGACGGCGGTTTTCACGCCGCTGAAACTGAAATCATACGTCCCGGGCATCGACGCCCTTGGAAAACGAATCTCTTTATTCACGCCTTCTTTGGCGAGACGGTCGATCACCGGACCGCCGGGATAACCCAGATCGAGAATGCGCGCGACCTTGTCGAACGCTTCGCCGACCGCGTCATCGCGGGTGCGGCCGATCAGTTCAAAATCATCGTAATCACGCACATGATACAGGCTCGAATGCCCGCCGGAAACGACAAGCCCGACCGCCGGAAGTTTCGGCAGCGGATCGGCGCTGTCCCTGGTCATGCGCAAAAAATTGGCGTAAATGTGGGCCTTGATGTGGTCCACATCGATGAGCGGTTTGTTAATTGAATAACTCAGCGCTCTCGCGAAAGAAATGCCGACTAACAGCGAACCGATCAATCCCGGCTTGCGGGTGACCGCGATCAGATCGATATCGGAAAACTTTAGCTTGGCCTTGTCCAGCGCGTCGGCAACCACAAGCTGGATCAGTTCCAGCTGACGGCGTGAGGCGATCTCCGGAATGATCCCGCCGTACTGCGCGTGGTCTCTCAGACTGGTGGCGACGATATTAGAGAGAACATGACAGCCGTCCACAACAACGGAGG
>JAGNTT010000005.1 GCA_017987425.1 Candidatus Omnitrophota bacterium | reverse complement strand
GAAACCTTTGGCCGGCCTGTATTCACTGATGGGAACAAGAAACTGTTTATCATATCTTCCCTCAAGAACACCATGCCTGTTGAGGACCGCGGCACTGTTAAAACTTTTATCTTTGATAAATGGGACTGCACCAAACACAAAGACCGAATTATTTTGGGCCGCGATCTTCTGAAGTCGCGGATACCAGTGAGTGTCTTTGAATATGTCAGCGGGAAAAGAGGTCTCGGGCCAGACGATGATGTCCGTCTTCACATCGGCCAGCGCCTTATTTGTGAGCGTCACATGCGCCTCGATGTTCGCGGCAAAATCATCAAGACTCTGCTTTACTTCGGGTGAAATGTTTGGCTGAATCGCACAGACGGCCGTTGAATATTTATTGTGCGAGACAGAATTAAGGCGCATTGCTCCTGCCATATAAACAACCGCGAAGATCGCCAGCGCCCAGAGAATCGAAACCTTCCGTCCCGCCGGATTCTGAAACGCCTTCCAAAGAAAACAATTAACTAAAACGATGACAAACGAAACGCCGTAAGAACCCGCGTACGCAGCTGTTTGAATCAGCGCGGGCTCAAAACTTTGCGAATACGATATCCCCCAATAAAATCCCTGAAGAATAAGCGTCCGCATCCATTCAGCGGAAACCCACGCTGCCGCCGCATAAAAACATCTTTGATTATCCGTCGGAGATTTATATAACAGCGCAAAGATAACGGTCTGAATGGTAAGCGCTAAAACAAAAAGCATAGTCCCGGCCGCATGCACCGGCCACAGCCATTGAAGCAGCAAGCTGTAGGTCAATATTCCGTGGAGAAAGCCTAAACACAATCTGCTCTTTAGAGATCTGCCGTGCAGTATGGCCAGGAGAGGGATCAGAGCGATCCAGGCCAAAGGCCCAAAACCATAAATATTCCACGGGTTTGGGAATGAAAGACAGATGAGGATTGCGGAAGCAATGAGTCCTGGCATTATGGAAGGAGTATCCCGACGGGAAATTATTTTTCGTCCAGGGCTTTAAGCCCGCGTTCCGCCGCCGGGTTTTCATAAAACGAAATCGATTTCTGATAATAATCACGCGCCCCTATAACGTCTTCAAAAGCCTGCGCGCGGATCTCACCCAAAAGATAATAGGCCTGACTCAAAAGAATACTTTCCTGCTCGGGATCAAAAAGCTCGATGGCTTTTCGAAGCTCTTCTTCTGAGCTCTTGAGAACTTTGATCGCCAGCCCCTTCTTGCCATTCTTGAACAACGACACGCCGTTGCCTGAAAGGACCGCACCAAGATTCAAATGACGATGGGGTTTAGAATCGAACTCGATCGCCTTGCGCAACATCTCGAGGCCCTTGTCCATTTCCCCCGCTTCTATAAGCTCCAGCCCCTGCCGCTCCAAGCTGTCAGCCTCTTCCACTTTATCCGACGATGTATGAACAACGGCTTTGTCGTCTTTCTGACTGTCGGAATCAATGCTTTGAATGTCATCCAGATAATATGTGATGGGAAATCCGAGGCCGACATCAATCTCGATGGCTTTTTCGGTACGGTTGCCTATCTTGCCCTGAACGGTCTTGCCGGATTTCAGAATGACAGTGTCGGAATGAACGGCAGGTGTACAAAAAATAAAAACCAATCCGATGAGGATTGCACAACGGGGATTTTTCCAGAAACGGCCGTCCGGTCTCATATACGATGGCCTTATGAATTTGGAATATGGTCAGTGAAACAACGGAAATCAGAAAGTTTTGACCGGCAGATCCATCTTGGGATTATTCCCATCGGATGAAGCAACTCCGGCGCCCTGCTTTTGCTGTTCGGACTTAATCAAGGTCTCCATAAGCATCAAGGATTGCTTATAGCCTTCGTCGTTGTTCTGCGATTTAAAAAGTTCCATGCTCCTGCGCGCCGCCAGGACCGCCGGCAAAGGAGCTTTATTGCCTTCATTGGCCAGGCTCAGCATATAAAACACAAAGCCATTTTCGGGCGCGATGTTCACGGCACGCTCAAGAACAGCAACAGCCTCCGGAAAACTTTTTGTACGCATAAAGATTTCGGCAAGAACCATGTACGGCTGCACATTGTTGGGGTCTACCTGAATGGCTCCTTCAAAACTGACAACGGCCCTGGCAATATCTTTTACATTAAGAAACTCAACACCCTGCTGCATCAATTTGGCGGAAGCCTGCTGCGGCGTGGCGGAAGGAGTATTTTTGTTTTTGGGAGCGCGTTCCTGACTGTTACAGCCGGCGGCAATAAAAACAACGACGAGCAAAGTTAACCAATGCTTCACGGGACACATCCTTCCTGAATGCGGTGAATGGTGAGGGCGGTTAACGTCCCGCCATAGATTCTTTAGTTAAAAACTTGTGAACGCCTTCGGCGGCGGCACGGCCTTCCTGGATTGCCCAGACGACCAGCGACTGACCGCGCGTCATGTCACCTGCCGTAAACACACCGGGGATGCTTGTCATTTTATTGGCATCCGCTTTGACGTTGCCGCGGCCATCGATTTCAACAGCCAGCTGCTCAATCATACCTTTTTTAACAGGACCAAGAAAGCCCATCGCCAGCAATAAAAGATCGCATTCCACTTCAAATTCGGAACCGGGGACTTCCTTCATAGCACTTCGGCCGGTGGCAGGATCTTTCGGGCCGAATTCCAAACGGACACAATGAATTTTTTTAAGTTTGCCGTTCTCACCGGAAAGTTTTTTAGTAAGAATGGAATAATCCCTTTCGCATCCTTCTTCATGTGATGTGGAAGAACGGAAGATGAGCGCCCAGTTCGGCCACGGATTATCGGCGGCACGCGTCTCCGGCGGACGGGCCATCAACTCAAACTGTTTGACGGAGACCGCGCCCTGACGGTTGGATGTCCCGACGCAGTCGGAACCTGTATCGCCTCCGCCCAGGACCACGACTTTTTTTCCCTGCGCGGTCACGCTTTCCTTAGGATCGACGTGACTGCCTAAAGTTCTGCGGTTTTGCTGCGGAAGAAAATACATAGCCTGATAAACACCTTCCAGTTCACGTCCGGGAATCGGAAGATCACGGGCATCTTCGGCGCCCCCGCAGAGCACGATGGCATCATATTTTTCTTTGAGATCATTCGCATTGATATCGACACCGACATTCACACCGGTCTTAAAGCTGACACCTTCCTGGTGCATGCGTTTGACACGGCGCTCAACGACCCATTTTTCTAACTTGAAATCAGGGATACCCAGCGTCAATAGCCCGCCGATAACTTCGTTCTTTTCATACACGGTCACCTTATGGCCCTGCTTGTTCAACTGGTCGGCGCAGGCAAGACCCGACGGACCGGAACCGATCACCGCCACTTTTTTCCCGGTGCGGTGCTTGGGAGGCTGCGGCTTGATCCAGTCCTGCTCATAACCGTGTTCAATAATCGACACCTCGATATTTTTGATGGTAACAGCCGGTTCGTTAATACCCAGAACGCAGGAATTCTCGCAAGGAGCCGGGCAGACGCGTCCGGTAAATTCGGGGAAATTATTGGTCTTGTGAAGACGCTCAAGCGCTTCCTGCCAGCGGTCGCGGTAAACAAGATCGTTCCAATCAGGAATAATATTGCCGATGGGACATCCCGACTGGCAAAACGGCACACCGCAATCCATACAGCGCGCGCCCTGCACCATCAGGTCTTTTTCAGGAAGTATTTTTACAAACTCTTTCCAATGCTGAACGCGGTCTTTGACTGGATCCTTCTTGAAATCCTGCCGTGTGTACTTCTTGAAACCGTATGCGTCACCCATGTTTGCTCCGTGATTGCCAGTATGCAGTAAACACTAGGCAGTAAGCAGAAAACCTATCTTTTTCTCTGCATACTGTCTACTTCCAACTGACTACCTTTATTTATGCGTCGCTTGTGACGACTGCTCGTTTTTAACGTTATTCGCTTCATCCAAAACCCGACGGTAATCCGTCGGATAAACTTTGACGAACTGCGGCAATATCTTGTCCCACTGTTCCAGCACCTGTTTGGCCACCGTGCTCTTGGTGTAATTGAAATGATTCTGAATCAGCGTGCAGAGTTCCTCGACGTCGTCTTTCTCTTTTACAGGAAAAAGCTCGACCATCCCCTTATTGCATTTTGAAGAAAACGAACCGTCGCGGTCCCACACATAGGCGATACCGCCGCTCATGCCCGCCGCGAAATTGCGCCCAGTGCTGCCCAGGATGACAACCCTTCCGCCGGTCATATATTCGCAGCCGTGATCGCCGATGCCTTCGACAACCGCCAGAGCCCCGCTGTTTCTGACGGCAAAACGTTCGCCCGCCAGTCCGCGGAAATACACTTCACCCAGAATAGCGCCGTAAAGCACGACGTTGCCGACGATGATATTTTCTTCCGGAACCAGTTTCGATTTCGGATGAGGATAAATGATGATCTTTCCGCCGGAGAGGCCCTTCCCGACATAGTCGTTAGCTTCACCTTCAAGAGTCAACGTAACACCGTTGGCCAGAAACGCGCCGAAGCTCTGACCGGCTGAGCCGTCAAACCTGATCCGGATCGTATCTTTAGGAAGCCCGGCAAGGCCGTATTTGCGCGCGATCGTCGAGGAAAGCATCGTGCCGACCGTGCGGTTGATATTGAAAATCTTGCTGTCGAACTGCACCGGCTTTTGATTCTCGATGGCATCTTTGGACTTTTCAATCAATTGATTGTCCAACGCCTTCTCCAGCGCGTGATCCTGTTTGTCGGAGTGACGGATAGCCACATTCGACGGAACATCCGCCTTATGCAAAATGTTGGTCAGATCGATTCCCTTGGCTTTCCAGTGATCGATGGCCTCAGCAGTATCCAGGCGATCCACGCGTCCGACCATTTCTTCAAATTTCTTGAACCCGAGTTCAGCCATGATTTCACGGATTTCCTGGGCAATGAACGTAAAGAAGTTGACCACGTATTCCGGCTTTCCGTCGAACTTTTTTCGAAGTTCCGGGTCCTGCGTCGCAACACCCACGGAGCAGGTATTCAAATGGCATTTGCGCAACAGAATGCAGCCCATGGTGATGAGCGCTGTCGTCGAGAAACCGAATTCATCAGCGCCCAGCATGGCGGCGATGACCACATCGCGGCCGGTCTTTAATTGACCGTCGGTCTGCACACGAATGCGTCCGCGCAGATCGTTCATAACCAGGACCTGCTGCGTCTCGGCGATGCCGAGTTCCATGGGAAGACCGGCATGTTTAACAGATGTTAATGGAGAAGCGCCTGTACCGCCTTCGTAACCGCTGATGAGCACATGATCAGCTTTACCCTTCGAAACACCGGCGGCAACAGTACCAACACCGATTTCGGAAACAAGCTTGACGCTCACATCCGCTTGCGGGTTTGAATTTTTCAGATCGTGAATAAGCTGCGCCAAATCTTCGATCGAATAAATGTCGTGGTGCGGCGGCGGAGAAATGAGACCGACCCCAGGAGTCGTATGACGGGTGTAAGCAATTTCCTTGCTCACCTTATGCCCCGGAAGCTGTCCGCCCTCACCGGGCTTGGCACCCTGTGCCATCTTAATTTGCAATTGATCAGCGTTGACGAGATATTCAATGGTGACCCCGAAACGTCCCTGCGCCACCTGCTTGATGCGGCTGCGGCGCCAGTCGCCGTTAGCATCTTTCTTGAAACGTTCTCTGTCTTCGCCGCCCTCACCGGTGTTCGAAAAACCGCCGAGACGGTTCATAGCGATCGCTATCGTTTCGTGAGCTTCCTTGGAAATGGAACCGTAACTCATCGCGCCCGTCGCAAAACGTTTGACGATTTCGGCTACCGGCTCGACTTCCTCGATCGGAACGGATTTACCAGTTTTAAATCGCAAAAGTCCGCGGATATTGGCCAGCTTCACCGTCTGTTCGTTTACGAGTTTGGCATACCGCTTGAACAGACTGAAATCGCTTGAGCGCACCGAATGCTGCAACAACGCGATCGTCTGCGGATTCAACTGATGGTGCTCGCCCTCGCGGCGCCAGTGATATTCCCCGCCCTCATTGAGCAGATTGTCGGTCGACGGAAATTCAGGATATGCAAAACTGTGATGCTTAAGCATTTCCTCGGCAGCGGTTTCGATTCCGATACCGCCGATACGAGAAGGCGTGGCTGTAAAATATTTATCAACGAACGTCGTCGCCAACCCGACGGCTTCAAAAATCTGCGCGCCGCAGTAAGACTGGATCGTCGAAATTCCCATCTTGGAAATGACTTTGAACAAACCTTTACGGCAGGCCTTCAGGAAATTTTTCTGTGCGTCCTTATAAGTGATCTCCGACGGATAAAGCCCCTGATTGATCTGATCTTCGATCGTCTCAAAAACAAGATACGGATTAATGGCATTCGCGCCGTAACCGATAAGGACGGCGAAATGATGCATCTCGCGAGCCTCTCCTGTTTCAACAACCAGGCTCACTCTGGTGCGGGTACCCTGACGGATCAAATGATGATGCAAACCGGCGCAGGCAACCAGTGACGGAATGGCAACATGTTTCGCGTCGACATTGCGGTCAGACAGAATGATGATGCTGTAACCGTCCTTGATCGCCCAATCCGCCTGCTTGAATAATTCCTCAAGGGATTTCTCCAGGCCGGCAGGGCCGTCTTCTTTATTAAAAAGGATTTTCAGCGTGGTAGACTTCAGACTTCCAATATTGACGCTGGCGATTTTCTCCAATTCCTCATTCGTCAGCAACGGACGTGAAATCTTCAGACGATGGCAGTGCTCAGCGGTCTCGTCGAGCAAATTGCCTTCGGGACCGAGCATCATTTCCTCGGCCATGATAATCTCTTCGCGGATCGCATCGATCGGAGGATTGGTGACCTGAGCAAAAAGCTGTTTGAAATAATTGAACAACGGCTGCGGACGGTCGGAGAGAACGGCCAACGGCGTGTCGGTCCCCATGGAACCTGTCGCTTCTTCACCATTGACTGCCATCGGATACAGAATCATTTTTAAATCTTCGATGCTGTAACCGAAAGCGCGCTGGCGTTCTAAAAGTGTTTTCGCATTGAGGCCCTGAATCTTTTTGGGCTTCGGCAGACTTTCCAGAGTAACAAGATTCTTCTTTAACCATTCGCCGTAAGGCTGGCGGCTGCTGTAAAAATCTTTGGTTTCCTTGTCGTCGATGATGCGGCCTTCCTGGGTGTCGATCAAAAACATCTTTCCCGGCTGCATACGTCCTTTTTGAACGATGCGCTCCTGAGCGATCGGAAGAACACCGGCTTCGGAAGCCATAACAACAACGTCGTCATTGGTGATCCAGTAACGTCCGGGACGAAGGCCGTTGCGGTCAAGAACGGTTCCGATGTAGCGGTCATCCATAAAGGTGATGTCGGCAGGCCCGTCCCACGGTTCCATGAGACAGGAATGATATTCATAAAACGCGCGCTTGGCCGGATCCATCTGCGCATCGCCGCTCCATGCCTCGGGGATCATCATCATGACCGCATGAGGAAGCGAACGTCCCGCCAGAACAAGAAGTTCGAGCACGTTGTCTAAGGTCGCCGTGTCGCTTCCGTGAGGAACAACGACTGGCAATGTTTTAGAAATATCTTTTCCGAAAACTTCCGAGACAAATTGTTTTTCACGGGCATTTGTCCAATTGATGTTGCCGCGCAGCGTATTGATCTCGCCGTTGTGCGCGATAAGACGATACGGATGGGCCAATGACCACGACGGGAATGTATTCGTGCTGTAACGCGAATGCACCATGGCGATCGCCGAAACCAGAGTGGGGTCAGCCAGATCAGGAAAGAAAAGATTGACCTGTTCCGACATCAGCTGACCTTTGTAAACCATAGTCTTGGATGAAAGCGAACAGAAATAATAATAATTGCGCTGGCTGAGGGTTGAATCAAAAACTTTCTTCCACAAGCGCTTGCGGATGACATAAAGTTTGCGGTCGAATTGATCAACAGGAGTGTTTTTACCGCGGGCAATGAACAACTGTTTGAATTCCGGCTCGACGGAACGTGCGACATGACCGATCTGCGAGCTGTCATGAGGAACATCGCGCCATCCTAAAAACTTCTGGCCTTCTTCATGAATGATGTGTTCGGTCCATTCTTCAATGGTGTTGCGGTCCTGAAGACTGGGAGGAAGGAAAACCATACCGGCGCCGTAGTCGCCGAGTTTCGGTAAATCAATATTTAACTTTGCGCATTCTTTGCGCAGGAAAGCATCGGGCATCTGGAACATGATCCCCGCCCCGTCACCGGTTAAAGGATCGCATCCGCAAGCGCCGCGATGGCTGAGGTTTTCAAGAATCTGGAGGGCCTGGCGGACGATCTCGTGAGACTTCTTCCCTTTGATGTTGGCAATGAAACCGACACCGCAGCTGTCATGTTCAAACGCGGGATCATAAAGGCCTTGTTTTTCTGGAAGACTCATCTACGAATTACCTCTGGCTCAGGGTTAAAATTAATTGGCCTACTTTAACTTAGAACAAAGTGCTCACAGAATATCTTTAAATTTTAAGAGGCTTATTTTATACGTTTTTATATAGAATGCAAAGAAAAAATTCTAGTGATTTGACCTCTGAATTTATGCCGGAATACGCTTAAAATGAAGCTGATTACGCCGACTCTTTATAGTGATTTGTGATCGGCAAACGCCAGTCTTTGCCGAATGCGCGGGATGTGATTTTGATTCCCGGAGGGGCCTGTCTGCGCTTGTATTCGCTTTTATCCACTAGGCCGATCACCTTGCGGCAGAGCTTCTCATCTTTGATCTTGGCCGTCATCTGGGCAATTGATTCATGATTCTCCACATAACTGGCCAGCATGAGGTCCAGATCGTCATACGGCGGCAGGGAATCCTGATCGGTCTGATTGTCCCGTAATTCGGCCGACGGCGCTCGCAGTAAAACGGATTTGGGGATCACCATTTTGCCGGCCTGAAGATTCCTAAACCTAGATAATTCATAGACTTTCGTCTTCAAAAGGTCTTTGATGACCGCAAAACCGCCGGACATGTCGCCATATAGGGTACAATAACCAACCGCCATTTCGCTCTTATTTCCTGTGGTTAAAACGAGCCAGCCGAACTTATTGGAAAAGGCCATAAGAATATTGCCCCGGATGCGCGCCTGCAGATTTTCTTCCGTAATATCCGGATGTTTACCGTAAAACCATGGATCAAGCGTGGCCTCATAGGCCGCCATAACCCGCTTGATGGGAATTTCCATAAACTCGATGCCTAGATTGGCTGCCAGTTTGCGGGCATCGTTACGCGTTCCCCTGGAATTAAACCGGGTCGGCATGGAGACACCCACCACATTTTCTTTGCCGATGGCATCGCAGGCAATGGTCGCGACCAGCGCGGAATCGATGCCTCCGCTTAAACCTATCAATGTTTTGGCGAATCCGTTTTTGAGCACATAATCGCGCGTACCCAAGACCAGCGCCTGATAAATTTCGGCGGTCTCTTCAAGCCGCGGAATATTCTGTTCGCTATGCTTGGGTTTATTAATTTGCGAAGTTTGAACTTCGATCACCGGCAACCTTGCATTTCCTCCCGAATTCTGCGGAATATCCAGATCGACGATCGAGAGATCTTCCTCAAACTGTTTGGCAAATACAACAACCTGTCCTTTAGGATCGACGATAAAACTTCCTCCGTCGAAAACAAGTTCATCCTGGCCGCCGACCAGATTCGTATAACAGATAAAACATCCGGTCTCCTTTGCCCGTCGGGCGATCAAATCCAGCCGTACCTGGGTCTTACCGATTTCATACGGCGATGAAGAAATATTCACGAGAAGCCGTGCTCCCGATTCCGCCTGCTTGGCATAGCTGGCTCCGTCGACCCAGATATCTTCGCAGACATTGACGCCGATCTTTACGCCGGCGGCGGACAAAAGAAAGTTTTCAGTACCCGGCTTGAAATAACGTTTCTCATCAAACACACCGTAATTGGGAAGCTCCTGTTTATGATAAACGGCTTTGATTTTTCCGTCGGACAAAACAGCGGCGGCATTGAAGAGTTTACCGTTTTTAAGATCGACAAATCCAACGACAGCTGTGAGTCCATGAGCAGCTGCCGCAAGCTCACCGATAATTTTGATGTTGTGTTCGATGAAATGCGACTTATACAGAAGATCTTCCGGAGGGTATCCGCAGACGGCAAGTTCGGGCAGACACACGAAATCGGCACCCATGACTTTCGCCTGATGAATAGAGGCGCGTATCTTGCGCTGGTTGCCAACCAAGTCTCCGACGGTCGAGTTGATCTGTGCTAATGCGACTCTTAACATAAATGATTACCGTTCATGAACGGCCGATGTCTGCTTTTTGACGATATCCAGAAAGTTCGCATACAGGCGCTCACTCTGATGATTAAATATTTCTTTATTCTTCGCATATCCGTCGAGCATGGCGGCGCAGTGCTCTTTGCGGCCGGGAAGATCGGTGGCGCTGTACTCATCGCACCATTCCTTGATGCTTTTGTCTGTGATCTCCATGTGAAACTGGAATCCGTAAGCATTTTTCCCGACACGAAATGCCTGATTGGGACAACCGGTACCGGTTGCGAGTAACGCGCCGCCCTCAGGAATTTCAAACATGTCACCGTGCCAATGGTAGATTTCTTCATTTTCACGAAAACCGGCCAATAAAGAATCCTTTTTCCCGTCGGGGGTCAGAGCGACATGGTACCAGCCGATCTCTTTGACAGGGGAACGGACAACACGCGCGCCCGCGGCTTTCGCCAAAAGCTGTGAACCTAAACAAATACCGAAATAAGGGATTTCCTTTTTCAGAACGTCCTGAATAAACGAGTTTTCATCTTTCAAAAAAGGATACTTGTCTTCTTCATACACATTCATCGGCCCGCCTAAAACAACAACGGCATGAATACCGTCGAGATTTGAAGGCAGCTTTTCACCGGCCCCAAGCTCGACGATACGAAACGGCTCGCCTTTTGTGGTAAGGAAATCTCCAAAGGTGCCGGGCCCTTCGATATCAATATGTTTGATAATAAGAATCATACATTATCTTTCATTGAAAGGCGTTTATCGGTCTACCATCCGCATCACTTAACCATCGTCCCCCGAAAACGCATTTACCCCATTTCCCGGTATCACAGCAGGTCGAATAACCCTTCTTTTGAACCACTTCGCCGACTTTAAAATCTTTGCATGGATCCGCTGATTCCGAAGGATACATCCACATGGTGCCTTGTTCATCGGTCACCAAAGCCCCCGTGTAAATTTTATTCAACTGCTCCGGATCATAAAGATTCCGATATCGCTGCGCACTTTTCTGAATTTCTTCATTCTCGGCGGGAACAATCACTGAACAGGTTTTGACTTTTATTGCGACAATATTGCCTTCAAGTCCGCCGGAACAATCCGCATTCACTTTTGAATAAAAACAACAGGTAATCATTATTAAAGCAGCAGCGACTGTCCAAACGCGATTGGATTTCATCTCAAGCCTTTATTTAAATGTTTGAAATGATTATATCGAAAAAACAAAAGGGCGGATAACTTTATCCGCCCTTTTGTACACTCTTAAAACCGACTTATGCATTCATCAGAAGCATCTCCGCATATGAAGGCAGGGGCCAGATATTCGCCGGCACATACGCTTCCAAGGCGTCGATCGCTTCTCGCAGCTTCAGCATATCTGCGTTTGTTTTAGCTGAATTGTGTTTCTCAACGGAGGTTTCCAGCGCATCGGCAGCGACGAGGGCCTTGTCGATCAAACCGGAAACAGTCTTGGCCAGTTTCTTTTGGGTCACTGACTTGGCCGTTGACAATTGATCCTGATATTCCAATGCGGCAGGAATCAACTGAGTGCGCGCCATCGTAAGAGCACAGCTGCCTTCGATCGCGATCACCGTATCATACGCATGTTTGTTGATTTCATAACGGGACGAGATTTCCTTAACAGAAAGAACTCCATGCTTGACCATGACGTCGACGTTCTTTTTAACCTTGATGGCTTCAAGCGCTTCAGGCGTTGTCTTCATGTTAGGAAGACCGCGCTTCTTGGCTTCTTTGTGCCATTCTTCGGTATAACCGTCGCCATTAAAGAGGACTCTCTTATGCTTCTTGACGATGTCCTGCAGAACTTTTTGCAAACTGGCGTTGAAATCCTTACCGGATTTCTTGGCCGCTTCAAGTTCATCGCAGATATCACTTAAGGCTTCCGCGACAATAGTATTTAATACCATGTTCGCTGCCGACGGGTTCTGGTTGGAACCGACAGCGCGGAACTCGAACTTGGCGCCGGTGAAAGCAAACGGCGAAGTGCGGTTACGGTCTGTGGTATCGCGGTCCAATACAGGAAGTGCGTCGACACCGACGTGAATGTTGCCTCCTGCTTTGGAAGTTTTAGCGCCGCCCTTTTCAATCTGCTCGATAATGTCATAAAGCTGTTCGCCCAAGAAGATCGAAACGATCGCCGGAGGAGCTTCGTTAGCGCCCAAACGGTGATCGTTACCGGCAGTCGCGACGGTGACGCGCAAAAGATCGGCATACGTATCAACAGCCTTGATGATGGCGCACAACGTCGTCAAGAATTTTGCATTTTCGTGCGGTGTCTTTCCCGGATACAGCCAGTTCTTTCCGTCGGGACCGACGACAGACCAGTTGTTGTGCTTACCGGAACCGTTGACACCGGCGAACGGCTTTTCATGAAGAAGACAGACCAGCCCAAGTTTGTCGGCGATCTGGCGCATGACTTCCATGGCCATCATATTGTGATCGACGCCGGTGTTAAGATCTTCATAGATCGGCGCGATTTCATACTGGGCGGGAGCAACTTCATTGTGACGGGTTTTGGCAGGAACGCCGAGACCCCAAAGTGTACGGTCCAATTCTTCCATAAATGCCATGATGCGCGGCTTGATGGCGCCGAAATACTGATCTTCCTGCTGCTGATGCTTGGCAGGTTTACGTCCGAATAATGTGCGTCCTGTCTGGATTAAATCCAAACGCGCTTCGTAATGCGATTTGTCGATGAGGAAATATTCCTGCTCGGGTCCCAGGGTGCAGTAAGCGCGCTTGCCTTTGACGTCGATGCCGAACAAAGCGGCCAGACGGCATACCTGTTTGCTTAATGCCGACATGGAACGAAGAAGCGGGGTCTTTTTATCGAGCGCTTCACCATGATAACCAATATAAAAAGTGGGGATACAAAGCGTGGAGCCTTCCGGTCCCTGCTTGATAAACGCAGCGGATGTCGGATCCCAGCCGGTGTAGCCGCGAGCTTCGAAAGTTGCGCGCAAACCGCCTGAAGGAAAGGATGATGCGTCCGGTTCGCCCTGAATCAATTCTTTACCGCTAAAACTGAGTAAAATGTTGCCTTCGCCATCCCAGGTGATAAAGGAATCGTGCTTTTCGGCAGTCGTACCGGTCAAAGGCTGGAACCAGTGGGTGAAGTGCGTGGCGCCTTTTGAAATGGCCCACTTCTTCATGGCTTCAGCAATCTCGTCAGCATAGGCGTGATCGACCTTACCGCCTTCTTTGATTGTTTTTTCAATAGAAGCATAAGCCTTAGACGAAAGAACCTGCTTCATCACCTTGAGACTAAATACGTTTTGACCGAAGTATTCGGGCAAATGCTCGCTGAAGTTGCTGTCACATCCGCAACCTTCATCGCAACAGGCCTGAATGACTTCATCACGAACTTGACTCATACTATCCCCCTATGTTCAGTGCGTTTTAGTTTATAAATAAAAAAGCCCTCTTTGAACGTGGCAGACCTGCCCCGGTCAAAGAGGACATCAGTGCCCTCGAAAGATATGACAGATATTAATGAATTTCCTCCTGACTGTCAAGACTTTTCATGGCGGTAAACGCAAAACAAAAAGAGACTATTTCCCTCGGGAAAACGCTCTTAACCGATGGCTTTGGGCCCCTCTTCGCCGGTACGGATTCGTATACAGCGGGGCAGATCCATGACAAAGATTTTACCGTCCCCGATCTTGCCTGTGCGCGCGCCTTTGATAATGGCATTGATCGTCGGCTCAACGAAATTATCGTTGACCGCTATCTCCAGGCGGAACTTTCTAAGCAGATTCCCTGTTTCCTTTACGCCGCGGTAAAACTCATCCACGCCGATCTGTCGGCCATGGCCCAAAACTTCGCTGACCGTAATGAGGTTGATTTCTACGGCATATAGCGCCTGCTTCACTTCTTCCAGCCTGTGCGGCTGAATAATGGCGATCACCATTTTCATAATCGGGCTCCTTTTTTAATTAATAATATTATTTAATCAATGATTGTATATGCGCGCTCGTGATGCTGCGTCAGATCCAACCCCATGACTTCTTCTTCCTGGCTCACGCGGAAACCCAGCAATTTGTCCGCGACAAAACAAGAAATCCATGTGCCGACGGCGCAATAAATAATCGTCAGAACAGCCACTTTTAATTGAACAATCAGCTGTCCGGGATTACCGTAGAACAAACCGTCCACTCCGGCGCTGTTGATGGCTTTCTGAGCGAACAGCCCCGTTGCGATCATTCCCCAGAATCCGCAAACGCCGTGAACGCCGAAGACGTCGAGTGAATCGTCATATCCGAATTTAGGCTTGAGATGCCCGACGGCAAAATAACTGAGAGCGCCCGCGACAACCCCCATGACGATGGCTGCTTGAGTATCGACAAATCCGGCCGCGGGTGTGATGGCAACAAGCCCGGCGACCGCGCCGGTGATCGTACCGAACATCGTGGCCTTTCCTGTCAACGCCCATTCGATCGCGGCCCAGCTCACGGCGGCGGCTGCCGCCGTCGTATTCGTCGTCAAGAACGCATTGACCGCAACCGAGTTGCACGCAAGCGCCGAGCCGGCATTAAAACCAAACCACCCGAACCATAACAGCGCACCGCCGAGGATGACGAAAGGAATATTGTGCAACGACGGCTGCTTGATGCCCACACGGCGCCCCAGATATAACGCTCCAACCAAACCGGCGATTCCGGAATTGATCTCAACGACAGCGCCTCCGGCAAAATCAAGAACCCCCATATCTCTAAAAAACCCTCCGACAGCCCATGTCATATGGCAGATCGGAATGTAAACAAAAGTCACCCAAATAATGATGAATAAAATAAACGCGGAGAATTTAACTCTTTCGACAAAAGAACCCAACAGAACTGCGGGTGTGATGATGGCGAACATCATCTGGAATGTCACGAACGCTCCGTGCGGAATCGTTGCCGCGTAATCGGCATTGGCCTCTGCTCCGACGCCTTTAAGCATAAACCATTCTAAGCCGCCAATAAATCCGTTCCCTTTGGAAAACGCCAGACTATACCCGTAAATAACCCATATCAGACTGATAATCGACAGACACGCAAAACACTGCATGAGGACACCCAGAACATTTTTGCGCCGCACCATTCCCCCGTAGAAAAACGCGAGTCCGGGCGTCATAAGCATGACAAGCGCCGCCGAGACTAAAACCCAGGCGGTATCGCCGCTGTTAATTAAACTTACTGCTTCTGTTTCCATACAACCCTCCTACATATGGCATCACAAAAAAGGACATTCACACTTTCTTGTGGAACCCGTTACACGCATTACGACGGACATAAACACATCTCCCGCGCGTCAAGACCATGCTACGCCTATCGAAGCATGGATTTTTATTTTAAGTGGAGCTCTGTGAACCAAGACCGTAGAGCAACGCTAAAAAAGACATAAAAAAGCCCAGCCTCCCCCTCGTAAAAGGGAGAGACTGGGCTTCATTGCCTATAGATATTCTTCTATAACTTAACCGGACTTCAGCGCCCGCTCAAAGCGGGAGCATATTACCTTTTAAGATGAAGAATTGTCAACTAAAAACCGGCCGGCCAAAAATTAGCCGATGGCTTTCGGGCCTTCTTCGCCGGTACGGATACGGACACAGCGCGGAAGATCGAGAACGAAAATCTTACCATCGCCGATTTTCCCCGTACGCGCGCCTTTGATGATGGCATTGACCGTCGGCTCAACAAAGTTGTCGTTGACCGCGATCTCGAGACGGAATTTTCTAAGAAGATTTCCCGTTTCCTTGACGCCGCGATAAAACTCGTCGACGCCTACCTGACGGCCGTGACCAAGTACTTCACTGACTGTTATAAGATTGACATCCGCCGCATACAGAGATTTCTTTACTTCGTCAAGCCTGTAGGGCTGAATGATTGCAATAATTAATTTCATATAAATGCTCCTCTATGGTTTCTGCAAGGCGCAGCCATCCTGACTCATCAGAATTATTGACTGATGCCTGCCGGTAATTGTTAGTCGATAATGGTATAAGCTCTTTCGTGATGCTGAGTAAGATCCAGGCCCATGACTTCATCTTCCTGGCTCACGCGCATACCGATCGTTTTATCGATCAAGAAGCAAATAATCCATGTAGCGACAGCACAATAACCGATCGTAATCGCAGACGCCAGGAACTGAAGCCAAACCTGTTTCGGATTTCCGGCCAAAAGACCGGTTCCAAGCGAATTGACCGCCGGGTTGGCAAAAATACCGGTAGCAATAGCGCCCCAGAGACCGCCGATGCCATGAACACCGAACGCATCGAGAGAGTCATCGTAACCAAGTTTGGGTTTCACAACGCTAACCATGAAGTAGCAGAACACGCTCGCGAGAATACCGATCCAAAGAGCGCCGGACACATCAACGAAACCGGCGGCAGGAGTGATCGCGACCAGACCGGCCACAACACCGGTGATCGTACCGAACATGGTCGGCTTACCACTGAAGATCCATTCCAAAACAGCCCAGGTAAGAGCTGCAACAGCTGCTGCGGTGTTGGTTGTCATAAAAGCACTGGCAGCCAAACCGTTGGCGGCTAATGCTGAACCCGCGTTAAACCCGAACCAGCCGAACCAGAGAAGAGCCCCACCCAACACAACAAAAGGAACGTTATGCAAGGACGGCTTATCAATACCCAATCTCTTTCCGAGGAATAAAGCTGTGACTAAACCTGCGACACCGGCGTTGATGTGTACGACCGTACCGCCAGCGAAGTCCAAAGCGCCTAATCCAAGGATATATCCTCCCTGGCCCCAGACCATGTGGCAGATCGGAGCATAGACCAACGAGACCCACAGGGCTGTGAAGGCAACGAATGCCGCAAACTTCATGCGCTCAGCAAACGCACCGATAATAAGCGCAGGAGTAATGATGGCAAACATTCCCTGGAACATCATAAATGCCAAGTGAGGAATGGCTGTTGCAGGATACGCATCTTGTCCGACATCCTTTAAGAAAGCCCAATCCAAACCGCCGACAAATGCATTACCTTTACTGAATGCAAGGCTGTAACCATAAATTACCCAAATAACACCGATGATGGCCATTGCCCCAAAGCACTGCATTAAAACACCTAAAACGTTCTTACGTCTAACCATACCGCCGTAAAAAAACGCTAAACCAGGCGTCATCAGCATAACCAATGCTGCTGAAGCAAGGACCCATGCCGTATCGCCGGCACTAATCGGAGTTGCTGCTACTGTTTCCATTTACTTTCCTCCTGTTGGTTCGCGTAAGACAATTGCGGATATGTGCACGCAAATGCTACGCTAATTGACCCCCGGTTCCGCCTATCGGACGGGGATTTTGCTACTAGACTAAATGTGTTTCAACCGCCCAGAACAGGCCGATTGCAAGGATTACTTCCGAGAGGATTATTACACCCGCCATCACATATGCTTTGTCGACCATACACTCCTCCTTCTTACTCATCGCACCGGTAAAATAAAAAAATCCTTGGCCCAAAGTCATCGCTGACTTAAAGACCAAGGACTTCAATGTCCCCGCTCAACTCAAATGTCACATAAATAAAAAATCCCCTTTAAAAACAACATTGCTTTTAAAGAGGACATCATTGCCCGTAAGAACAAACAAAGTATATGATGGCAGAAAACAAATGTCAAGAAGATTTTTTACAAAAGCCGAAACCAATATACTGCAATTATTTACGAAGTTCATCCATCAAAATAATCGACTCGGCAATGTCTTTCATCGACCGGCAAGAGTCCATGCTTTTTTTATGAATCATCCGGTAAGCGGCTTCTTCGCTCAGGCTGTTCATGCGCATCAGAACTCCTTTAGCTCTCTCAATAAGCTTGCGCGTCTCGAGGGCCTCTTTGGCCCTTAAAGCTTCTTCCATAAGCTTGGTATTCTCGACGGCAACTGCGGCCTGGTTCGCAACCATCTGCAGGACATTGACTTCTTCCTGCGAAAAGGCATGCGGGGTCTTGGTATAAACATTGATAACACCGATCGCCTTATCCTTGACGATCATAGGCACGGCGATCATAGAGGTCAAACCTTCTTTGACGGCCATATCGCGATAGAAATATTTCTGCTCCTTGCGGACATCGTAAACGATCAGAGGCTTGCGGGTCTTTAAAACCTCCCCGACCAGACTGTTTTCGACCCTCAGATTCGGCTTCAGTTTATAGTCAGCACTCAGCGACTGCGTCGCCTTGATGACAAACTCCACGCCTTTATCGTCTAAAAGCATGATAGAACATATCTTAGAATTAAGCATTTCGGCCGTAACGACAACAATAAGATTAAGGATTTCGTCGAGATATTGCTCAGAAGTGATCGACTGACTTACTTTAATAAGACTGTCCAGCTGAAGAGCCTTTTTGTTGGTTTCACTGAAAAGCCTGCCGTGCTCAATAACACCGCCGACCTGCTTCGCGATTGACGTGATGAGGCCGACAAAACTTTCCTGATAATCGTGCGGCTTTTTGTGCTGGACGTTAATGACCCCGATGGCCTTTCTCTTATATACGATAGGAACAGACAGAAAAGCTTCATAACGGTCTTCGGGCAATACATCAAAACCCTTAAAACGGTGATCCTGGTAAGCCCTCTTACCGATGGCAACCGGCTTGTTTTCCTGCGCAACCCACCCGGTGATCCCTTCACCGATTCCCAGGTTCACCTTCCCAAGCTCGTGTTTGTGCGGAGTCTTGGAGGCCATAAGGACCAGATGCTTTTTATGTTCATCGAACAGATAGATAAAAACCGAATCCGCATTGCTGAATTCCGTCACGATCTTGACGATATCGTGCAGAATCAAATCGAGATTCAAATCTTCCGTTGTGATATCGACGATCTTCTGCAGCACCTTGATTTCTTCAGACTGCTGAAGCACCGGTTTTTTAATTTTGGCAGAAGTTGTTTTTTTCATAACCCTCGCAGACATTTTCAATTGCTCTGATAATCTTAAATGTTTTCCAAAATACTGTCGACATTCACATTGTCTTTGACCAGTCGCATGGCTTCACGGATTTTATCTTTATCCGTTTTCTGGATCTTAAACGTAAGGTTCTCGATCTGAGCAGCGACGGTATATGTGTCGGAGTCGCAGAATAATACAGGAATTTTACTTTCCTTCAGAAGGTTGACGATCTTGGCGTCCGGAATAAGCCCGCCGGTTAGAATCACCGCTGAGATGCGGGCGCCGATCCCCTCGTGCACAAGATGCGAGCTCACCGACACAAGAATGTTATCGACGCGGTCGCCGGATGTGATGACAAGCGTTCCGTCCTTCAGATGGCCGATCATATTGTGAGGTTCCATGGCAGCGACGATCGTGTGTTTGACTCGCGCATGGATATTTTCACCGCCGCAGAACAGTCGAAGCTCAAGCCTTTGCATGATCTGCTCGACTGTAGGAGCGGAAAGGATCGGCGTATCCGGAATAACACCAAGAAGCCGTATGCCCTTGTTCTCCAGACCTCTCTGAAGAGCGGTTCTAATTTTATCAATCTTGTCCGGACGGACTTTATTGATGATCACACCCAGGACTTCCACTTTTTTCAAATCGAACAAAGCTTTGTTGAGGATAATTTCGTCGATGCTGCGGCCGATACCGCCGCCGCTGACGATGATCGCCCTGCATCCCAGGAGCGCCGCCACATCCGCGTTCGAACAGTCAATGACCGACCCGACGCCGGCATGCCCCGTCCCCTCGCAGATGATTGCGTCTTTTCCCTTAATGAGAGTATTGAATGACTTGACGATCTTGTTCTGCAGTGTCTCCGGCTGCGGATTGAAAATATATTTCTCGGTATAGCCGCGGCCGATCGTGACAGGGCTCATGTCCTTCAAATTCTTCTGGCAGCGGTAAACCTCACCGATAAGATAGGAATCCTTGTCGACAGCCAGATCTGCGGCCATGACAAATTCCTGTCCGACGGGCTTCATAAAAGCGGTGCGCAGTTTGCGTTCTTTAAATGTATTGTAAAGGCCGAGTGAGATGGTGGTCTTTCCGGCGTTCTGGTGGATGGCGGAGATGAAAATCTTCTTTAATTTCTTCATAAATATTTCAGGGGTATTTAGACAGGGCTATTATAGCGACTTTTGAACAAAAAGAAATGAATGGATTTATTTGATCTTGGCGGCGAGGATTTGAGGAATCTCATCGGGAAAATCGACAATCGTTACGCCGGCGCTGGTCAGCGTCGCCATTTTGGCTTCGGCGGTCGAATCGCCTGAGGAAATAATCGCGCCCGCATGGCCCATACGTTTGCCGGCGGGAGCGGTACGTCCGGCGATGAAGGACACAACCGGTTTGGTTACATTCTTCTTAATGAAATCAGCGGCTGTCTGTTCGTCACCGCCACCGATCTCACCCACCATAACGATGCCTTTGGTGTCCGGATCATCCTGGAACAATTGAAGCACATCCGTAAAACGCATGCCGATGATGGGATCTCCGCCGAGCCCAACGCAGGAGGATTGCCCTAACCCGTGCTGGGAAAGATTAAAAACAACTTCATAGGTCAGTGTTCCGCTGCGCGACACAACACCGATCGGTCCGGATTTGTGAATGTGCCCGGGCATGATGCCGATCTTGGCTTTACCGGGTGAGATCAGTCCTGGACAATTCGGCCCGATCAAACGGATATTTTTTCCGCGCATGGCTTTTTTGACTTCCACCATGTCGATGACCGGAATACCTTCGGTGATACAGATAATCAGCGGAATACCCGCAGCAATATCTTCCAAAACCGCGTCTTTGGCAAACTTGGCGGGAACATAAATAACAGCGGCGTCACAGCCGGTCTTGTCTTTGGCATCCTGCACCGAATTGAAGACCGGAATGCCGTTGACGTCCTGGCCGCCCTTGCCGGGTGTTACACCGCCGACGACTTTGGTACCGTATTCCTGCATCTGCTTCGCGTGGAATGATCCGTCACGGCCGGTAATGCCCTGAACAATAACTTTGGTGTTTTGATCGATCAGAATACTCATAAATTATTTAGCCAATCCTACGGCTGTGATTACCGCTTCACGCATGGATTTATATGTTGTGACGCCGGCTTTGGACAAAATGTCTTTGGCAAGCTCCTCGTTGGTTCCCGTCAGACGGACAACCAGCGGGACCGGCAGTTCGATCTGCTTCTTGGCGGTCAAGATGCCGTTGGCGATGTCGTCGCAACGCGTGATCCCGCCGAAAATGTTGATCAAAATGACTTTAATGTCTTTATTCTTCAAGATGAGCTTGAGCGCGTTCAACACTTTTTCAGGGTTGGAACTTCCGCCGACGTCGAGGAAGTTCGCCGGCTGCCCACCCAGCAGCTTGATGGCGTCCATCGTTCCCATGGCAAGTCCGGCGCCGTTGACGATGCAGCCGACGTTGCCCTCTAGCTTGACGAAACTTAAGCCCATGGTCTTGGCATCGATCTCATCCTGGTCGTCATACTTGAAATCACGGAGTTCCTGCAGATGATCATGACGATAAAGAGCATTATCATCAAAAAGCACCTTAGCGTCGGCGGCGATTAGCTGTCCTTTGTCGTCGACAACCAGCGGATTGATCTCCGCCAGCGAACAATCGTAATCAATAAAAAATTTAAGCAGTTTCTCGAAAATGGAAGTCGCTTCTTTATGAAATTTGGAATCAGGGAAAAGAGCGGTAATAAAAGGCGTCCAGCGGGACGCATCAATCGTTTTATTGCCTTCGAGATAAAACTTCAAAATCTTTTCAGGATGGCTCTTTGCCGTCTCTTCAATATCAACGCCGCCTTCATTTGAAGCAATAATAACGATGTCGCCTTTGATGTTGTCGATCGTGACAGCCGCATAATATTCTTTTTTGATATTAACGACCTTGGCGACAAGGATCTTATCGACAGCGTACCCTTTGATGTTGAGATTCTTGATTTGATTGAAAACAGAGGGAAGGTCTTGAGGATTGTGAACTAATTTGATGCCGCCGGCTTTACCGCGTCCGCCGACCAAGACCTGCGCCTTGAGAACTACGGGAAATCCCATAGCTTCAGCGATCTTGAGGGCTTCTTGCGCGCTGGAGGCTACTTCTCCGCCGGGAACCGGAAGGCCTGCCTGCTTAAATAATCCGACTGCTTGATACTCGTGTATTTTCATGGATGATAAATCGCGATTGAAATTAAACTTTTAGGATAATAACACAGATTATCCAAAAGGAAATAGAAAATTTATTTTTCCTTATAGTAGTTGATATCTTCCTGCAAATATTTCTCCAGAAGCTTCAGCGTCTGCATGCCGATAACGGCGTCCCCGCGAAGGCCGTGGGATTTTTGAAAATCAACCAGCGCCTTTTTAGTCTGATTTCCCATAACCCCGTCGGCTTTCCCTAAAGTAAAACCGGCATTAATGAGTGCCATTTGGACGGCCTGGATATTGATGTTCCCCTTGACCGTAAGCCCGGAGGCATCGAACATGTGCAGCTTTTCCCAAGTGGCTTTATCGATAAAGCGCGTCTCATCCAGATCATTGTTTTTCTGGAACTGCAGAATGGAAGCGCGGGTGGCGGGTCCGATTTTCCCGTCGACGTTTCCGATTGGATAACCGAAAAGCTTGAGCAGCTTCTGAACCTCTTCCACCTTTTCATTCGCTTCAAGCGGAAGAGCTTCGCCCACCAGCTGCTTTTCCTCCGCCCCTTCTTTTTGAAGCAGATAATAAATCTTTTCGCAGCCGCAGGACAGCAACGAGAAAAGGACCAAAGAAACTATTGGGATGGGATGTCTAAAATGAGGCATAAAACCAAAAAATATTTCTCAATGGTTATCAATTCAGGTAAAGTAATTGCCGCTAAAGCTTCACCCCCGCTTGCAATTCAGTCATTATCATACGGAGAATATTTCAGTTGTCAAAAATGAAATCATTTGAAAAATTCAAAGCATTTTTTTCAAGCAAACGCGGAGCCGTTGTCCTTATAGTTTTACTGGGAATGGTCATTTACGCCTGGAGCCTTCCCAACGAAATGTTCTGGGACGACGATGATTTCATCCTCAAGAACCGCTACGTTAAAGACTGGAATTACCTTCCGCAATATTTCTCGCAAAATCTGGTGGCCGGCGCATACTTAAACAGCAATTACTGGCGACCGCTTCTTCTCATGGTATTTGCCACGGAATGGAGTCTATGGAAAGACTGGACTCCCGGCTGGCACGCCGTCAATTCTTTCTTCCATATCGCCGATGCCGTGCTTTTATTTCTGATTATCCTGACACTTTTCCGCAACCGCGTCTTGGCCCTATGTACAGCGCTTATTTTCCTTACCCATCCCATCCAGGTTGAAACCGTTGTGTACGTCAACAGTCTCGGGGATTCACTTTCCGTTTTCTTTATGTTTGCAAGTATTTATCTTTACTCGAGATACCGCATCTCCAATACCTCCGCCGCATTAAGCCCTTTTTACTACATTTCTCTTCTATGCTTTCCTTTGGCGCTTTTATCCAAAGAGTCCGGGATACTTCTCCCTGTTTTTATCGGGATTTCCGACTTCGTCCTTTTAAATCCCAAGAAAACATTCATTCAAAGGATCGGGATTATTTTACGGGCGATGTGGCCGTTTGCGGTTGTGGCCGCCGCTTATATTCTACTGCGCGCCACCAAACTGAATTTCGTCAATACGTTTAACTTCTATGACGAACAAACGGAGTTCACATCAAATCCATGGTTGAGACTGATCAATTTCTTCCAGGTACTCCAGATTTACTTCGGACTGCTGTTCGTTCCTTATGATCTGAGGGTCGAGCGCCTGCTTGAAGTGCCCAAAACATTTTTTCAGCCGGCGGTCATGTTCGGCTCCGCGGTTTTTACGGGCCTGTTTGCGGCGGCTCTCCATTACTGGAAAAAGCGCCCGCTGATTACGTTCGGCATCCTCTGGTTTTTCGGCGGCCTTATTCTCACCTCGAATCTTTTTATAGCCATCAACGCGCTCGTTTACGAACACTTCCTTTATGTGCCGATGATCGGGATCAGCGTAATTCTCGTCTGGCTTTCGATCAATTATGCCGCCAAACACGGCCTTCAAAAAACATTCACGAAAGCGTTCATTCTGCTCATCATTATTTATTCTGTGTTGTCGGTTAATCGGATTCTTGACTGGCGGACCGCCATCGGTTTTTACGAAGAATTAATCAAGCACTCACCGGGAAGTTATCGTGTCATTAATAATCTGGGTATGGAATATGCCGATAAAGGCATCCAGGACAAAGCCGAAACCACTTATTTAAAAGCCATCGCCGCTGACCCCACCAATCCCGTGGCCTACCACAATATCGGCGGGACCTATCGCGATACCGGACGCACGGAACTGGCGCTGCAGGCTTTTCACAAAGCCGTAGAACTTGATCCGAAGTTTATTTTCTCTTACAAATCTCTCGCCCAGATTTATGCCGATCGAAAAGATTATCCGCGGGCCCGCTGGGCGCTCGAGGAGTATTTTAGCCGCTCCGACGAGCAGAAAAGCACTATCGATCTTCTCATCTATCTCGCCGAAATGGAGCAAAACTGGGAAGCCATGCACCAGTATCTTAAGATCGCCCAGGCTCTTGATCCGTCCAATCCAAAAGTCGCGGAAGCGATCAAAACCGTTGATGCGCGGCTCAAAAGCAATACGCCATAAACGTTATAAATTATTCACTGAAATTATGATGGGAAATTACCGGCGGGAAACATCTGCCATTGTCAGATCAACGACAATGGCTTTTTTCTTCCAGATATAAAAACTGATTTCCTGTTTTTGTGTCTGGTCGGAACTGAAATCAATGCCTTCGGGAATGCTGTTTTTATTACTGATGGGCGTGGACATGATCAGAGAAGACGCCCCGGAGAGATTTTCTTTGAATTTGGTGGCTAACGTCGAACACAACTTGCCGCAGGCGGCGAGTGTTTCTTCTTCCTCTTCTTCATCGCTCAAAGGATGACCGAAACCGCGCAGAACCTTTTCGGTATTGGATGCCTCAAGATAAAGCACCATTGCCCCTTTGGCACGGTGTTTATCGCGGTCCTGTTCATTGAGGTAAAAACTGACGCCGGCGATGAAGGCGGGGCCGTTGAATTTTTCCATGCCGGTGACGCTCATGCGGCCCTGATATTCAAGAATGTTTTGGGCTTTGTGCGTTGCAGCGTCAGTTGGGACGACTTTACCCATCGTGGCCTCAAACGATTTCTGCGCCACATCGAGAAAAGTCTTAACAAGAATGTCGGGATCAAAACCTTTAGCCATAGAAATCCGTTTTTTGAAGTTTATATGCTGGCTTAATATATCACTTGATTTTGAAAACTCAAAAAGAAACTGGCTTTTTTGAACTATCGCAAAACTTTATGCTTCCATACCCGATGGTTCATCCCGAACAGGCGCCCCGAGAGAGGGATACAGAACTTCCTGTAAGAAGCATAAAATTCAAGTGGAACTTAACTACCTTCCGGGTGACGCGCTCAACTCCTCATTCAGCCGCTCGTTCTCGTTCTTGAAACTTTCGACTTCCTTATCGCGCCCTTCAAGCAATGTCTTTAATTCCTCGATTTTATCTTTCCAAGGTTTCTGGATTTCTTCCATGGAGACACCGCAATCCTCCTGGAATTTCTTGGTAAGCTTCATCTGGACACTTTCGATATTCTGCGACAATTTCTCATTTTCCTTGGTAACGCGGTCCAATTCCTTTTCGAGATCCCGGCGGCTTGCGGCCATTTGATCCGCCGCGGCTGTTTTTTCATCGAGATCGGCTTCCAGCCCCTGAACACGGACATCCAGCATACCCTGAACTTTTTCGAGCTCAAGTTTCAAAGTGGTCTTTTCAGCTTCAAGGGATTTCTTGGCGGCAGCGATCTGATCCGGAATCGTATCGACCTTCTGCTGAAGAGGTTTATAATTGGCGCTCATTTTATCGCGTTCCTCGCGGATCACGGCCAGGCCTTTGAGCACCGTCGACAATTCGCCGCTGATCTTCGTAAAGGCTTCCGACTTCTGTTCGATCAATCTTTCTTGTTCGTCTACTTTCTTTTCCAACTCGTCAATCTGGGTCAATAACGGCTGTTTCGCAATGGCAACTTTTTCTTCGACAATTTGATTTTGTTTGGCGAGCTGCTCATTGAGCGATTTGGCTTCCAGCTGAAGTCTTCCGTAATCGGTGCTCACAGCCGAGAAGTCCTTTGCCAAACGGTCGCGCTCAGTCGTCAACTCCGTGATGTTCTTATCTTTCTCAGCGAGCTGCGCCTGCAACGACTGGTTCTTCTCTAATAAAGGTTTACCTGCGCTTTCGATTTCGGCATCCATATCTTTACGCAATTTGTCCAAAGCATCTTTGGCGGCAAGAGCGCCTTCATCGGCACGGGTCTTGGCCTCGCCCGCCTGGCTCAGAGACTTTTCCAGTCCTGAGATTTTAGAATTCAAACTTTCGATTGTGGCCTGTTTGGCTTTGGCATCTGCCTGCACATCACCTAATGATTTGACCAGAATATCATTTTTCTCTTCAAGCGGTTTCTTGGCTTCGGCAATCTGATCCGAAAGATTGGCCTGCAAAGTTTTTAGCTCATCTGTTTTCTTTGAGAACTCTTCGCTGCTCCGGGCAAGCTTGGTATTCGCTTCCTCGAGAGACGCCTCCAAACTTTCCTTAGTTTCGGTAAGCCCGGCGACTGAGCTTTGTTCATCCTTCAGCTGACCGGTCAATTGTTCGATCTGAGCACCCAGAGTTTCTTTTGCTGACGAGAGCTCGGCGGATGCCTGGGCCTTGAATGTCGATATCGTCTGGTCTTTTTCCGCGGATTCAGACTCCAATTCAGTAATTCTGACGTCTTTGTTCTGCACGTTTTCTTCCAGGTCCGCCTTGGACTTAGTCAATTCGGCAATCGACTGTCTGGATTCTTTTGATTCCTGAGACAGCTGCTCAACCTGCGCTTCAAGTGCCTTTTTGGCCAAACTGATTTCTTCTTTGGCCTGCGCTCTGGCGGTTTCAACAGCCTCGTCTTTTTCTGCACTTTCAACTTCTAACTGTGCTGCCTTGGATTCTGCCGCCGCCAGCTTTTCCTCCAAATTATTTTTTGACCTGGTCAAGGCTTCAACATCGGACGTCGCTGTGGTGAGCTTCGCAACAACCTCCTCCATCTGTGCTTTCAAATTTTCTTCGACAGATGCTACGGCATTCTTGCGTTCGTTGTCCTTGCCCGAAATCTCGCTCTGCAGATTGAGAATTTTATCATCCAACTCTTGCTGTTTGATTTTTGCCGTGTCCAGCTGCTCGTTCAAATACTCTTTGGCGACGTTTAATTCTTTGTTTGAATTTTCCGCCAGAGCAAGTTTGGAAATAACATCCTGCAGCTGCTCTTTAAGCTGGACGATTTCTTGTGTCAAAGGCAGACGCGCTTCCTCGACGGAAGACTTGAGAGCATCCTTAGATTCTTTGAGGGAGCTCTCCAATTGGGCTGTTTTTTCCGCGGCATCCTGTGTCACAAGGGCCAGCTTTTCCTGGGAACTCTCGACCAACGCGTTCAAGTTTTCTTTATCCTTGGTCAGCGCAGCCACCATGTTTTGTGACTCTTTAAGCTGTACTGACATTTGCTGAACCTGGGTCTCCGAATTTTTCTTAGTTAAGGTCAATTCATCCGACGACTGAACCTTGATAGCGGAAAGTGCCTCTTCACTGCCTGATAGTTGCGTCTCAAGCTCGGCGATACGGGTATCCTTTTCCTTCAAATCGCTTTCCAGTGTTTGTTTTGCTTTGGCCAATGCAGTCGCATTGTTTTGCGATTCCTTAAGCTGCGCAGTCAATTCGAGGACCTGCGTATCCAGAGTCTTTTTCGTGAGAGCGATTTCGTTGGATGTCTGCGCCTTTAAAGTAGAAATCGTTTTTTCACCCTCCGAGGCTACCGACTCGAGTTCGGCGATCCGCGTCTCTTTATTCTTAAGATCGCTTTCCAGACTTTCCTTCGATTCTGTCAATTCCGTCACACTGCCTTGAGCTTCATTGAGACGGACTGTAAGATCCTCGATCTGTTTTTCCAAAGATTGCTTAGTCGCGGAAAGCTCGTCGGAAGATTCCGCCTTGATGGCGGCTATCGTAGCCTGGCTGTCGGATGTCTCAGACTCAAGCTGAGCGATCTTTTCATCCTTCAGTTTCAAATTGTCTTCCAGAAGAGCTTTGGATTTTGTCAACTCATCGACGGTCTTTTGCGAGGCTTCAGCCATTCGAGTGAGCTCTTCAATCCTGCCCTCCAAATCCTGCTTGGCAGCCAGCAATTCTTCCGAGGCTTGTGTGGCGGCCCGCGCGATCAACTGATCTTTCTCATCCGAACGGGTTTCGAAATCGGCGAGCTTTTCTTGTGCGGACTTCAACTCCCCCTGTAAGCCGTCCTTGGTTTTCGCGGACTGTTCTGCCTGCTGCTGGGATACACGCAGCTCCGCAGTCAGAGCTTCAATCCGCTCGTTGAGTTCCTTCTCTAATAAAGCCGTGGCTTCCCGGTCCTGAAGCTCTTTACCGGAAACAGCATTCTGAAGTTCGGCAATCTTCGAATCATTTTCTTTTTGATTCGCCTGCGCCGCAGCTAACTGCCCGGCAAGTTCTTCTTTGGCCTGGCTTAATTGTTTGTTGATTTTTTGTGCTGCTTCGATTTCGGCATTTTTACCCTGAATCTGTTGATTGAGTACGGCGATTTGTTTGCGAACCTCATCACCGGATGCGTCGATGACCTTCTGCTGATCTTTCAGGGTATTTTGCAATTCGTTGACTTTGATCAACTGCTCGTCGCGTTCATTGCCGAAACGCAGGGCATCCTCTTTCAATTTGGCCGTCTCGAATTCAAACTGTTTGCGCATAGCTTCCAGTTCAAAACGGCTTTTCTGCAAGTTCTCGTTATTGTCCGCATTCTTAGCAGTGGCATCAGCCAACTGCCGTTCCAAATCTTTCTGCTGCTGTGTTAACTGGGTGACCGCCACTTCCTTGGACCGGACTTCACCAACAGCATCCGCCAATTTTTTAGCCAATTCCGCAGCCTGTTCAGTAGCTTTGCTCTCAACGGATTTTATTTCACCGGACTGGTCTTGCTCTAGCTGAGTAATCTGCTGATTAAGAGCTGTGATTTTAGCATCAAGACTTTCCTTGTCCCTGTCCAAGTTCTCTAACCGGTCAGAGAGCTCTTGTTTGGCGGCTGTAAGCTCGGCAATGGTTTCATCTTTTCCCGCCATCGATTTCCGGGATTCCGTCAAAGCTTCATTTAATTCTTCATTTTTACCGGTGAGTTCTTTGACTAAATTTGCACGTTCTTTTTCTTTCTCGGAAGAATTTTTAAGATCAGCGGTTAAAGCATTGATCTTATCCTGCCATTGGTTCTTGGTCATGGCGATCTCCGTCGATCCATTCTCTTTAAGATCGTTTAACTGTGCCTCCAAATCCTGAACAGTTCTCTCAAGATTTTCGTTGCGCTTGGTCGAATCGGCGAGCTTTTGTTCAAGCTCGGTATTTTTGGCATTGAACGCCTCTTGAGCCTGAGCATACTTTTTCTCAAGCTCATTCTGTTTCTTCATTAAGGCC
Organism: Candidatus Omnitrophota bacterium; assembly: GCA_017987425.1. GTDB lineage: Bacteria > Omnitrophota > Gorgyraeia > Zapsychrales > Fredricksoniimonadaceae > JAGNTT01. The sequence goes on along the minus strand of JAGNTT010000005.1, from coordinate 1,427 downwards.
TGTTCTTCCTCATGGCTATCTTCCAACTGCTTTTTCAAATCATCCTGACTGGATAATGATTCATCCAGTTTAGCCTGAATGGTATCGCGAACTTTATTAAGCGAATCGATCTTTGCCTGAAGACCAGTTGAAGGCACGACGGGATCTTCGGTCTTCTTACTTGATATTTTCTGGGAATTCTTAAATTCTTGTTCAAGGCGGGATTTTTGCTGGTTGGCCGTAGCAAGCGCGCTGCGGAGCTTGACACCCTCATCTGTTGTGCGGGTCAGTTCTTTGTTAAGATCGGCAATCTTTGTATTTAACCGGACAATCTGAGCTTCCTGTGTTTTTAATGCCTGCTTGCTGTCAGCGGATGTTTTTTTGAGATCTTCGACTTCCTTTTTAAGCTTGGCATCTACGCTGGCAAATTCTTGATCGGCCGCCTGTTTATACTCGTCTATCTGGGCCGTTAATTTCTCGACGGAATCTTCAGCAGAAGCCTTATCCGCGAGAGCATTTTTCACATCCTCATTCAGCCTGGAATTTTGAAGTTTAAGATCGCTGATAAATTCGTCTTTCTCCTTCAAAGCCGTAACGGCTTTTTCCAGATCTCCCGCAAGGTTCTCATCGCCTGCAGAAGGATCTGCAACTGATTTTGCTTCCACGGTCTTTGCAGCTTCCAGTTCTTGTTCAAGATCAGAAACCTTCTTCTTTAAATCATCGCGTTCGTTTTCATTGTTTTTTAACGCCGCTTCGATCGTTTCTTTCTCAGAGTTGAGGTCGGTTAAAGACTTTTCCTTCTCTTGGGTCAACCTTGCCTGGTCCGCCAACTGGACTTTTAATTTTTCGATAGTCTCTTCCAGCGGCTTACGGATTTCCGCAATTTCTGTAGAAGGAGCGGTATCCTGTTCATCCAGCTTAGCTCTCAATTCCACGGCTTCTTTTTCAAGTTTTTGACGTTCTTCAGTCGCATCTTTCAATTGGGCTGCAAGCTTGTCGTCGTTATCTTTAAGTGTGCCGATCTCGGCGATCTTGTCACTAAGATCCTTCTTAAGAGCAGCCACTTCTTCGTCGGAAGATTCGTTCACGGCCGTGTTATCAGAGGCTGTGATCGTCTTTGCTTCTTCCAGTCGTACTTTCAAGGATTGAACGGTTTCCTCTAAAGTTGTTTTCTCCCGTTCGCTTTTTTGCAATTGAACAGAGACTTCCTTTTGCTTCTCAGTCAACTTAACGATTTCAACTTCCTTTTGGGAGAGCTTTTCATCGCGCGCTTTGAGGTCTGCTGTAAGGGAAGCTGTCTTCTTTTCATATTCTTTGCGCAAGTCATCGGCTTTGCAGACGGATTGTTTATCAATATTCTTGGCTTTGTCTTTATATGTCTGTAAGGTTTTCTCCATGGATAACTTCGCACGCTGTCCTTCTTCTGCGGCGGAGACCAATGCTTTCTT